>CAZAJH010000005.1:0-20955 GCA_964485385.1 uncultured Flavobacterium sp. | reverse complement strand
CGGTGATTTTATCCTTATCAATTGGATTCTGAAATTCTTCTTTGCTCATATTTAATTTTGGAGCAATTTCAGGATTGTACAACTGACGGTTTTTAAATCCGCCATAATTGAACGTTCGGGCAATTCCGATGGCACCTAAAGCATCCAATCGATCGGCATCTTGTACAATTTCGAGTTCTTTTGACGTAAATTTCTTCTCAAAATTGCCGCCTTTAAACGATATGTTTTCGATGATGTTAATTACGTGAACGATAAGCTCTTCCGAAGCATTTTGCGACTCTAAAAATGCACGTGCTATCTTTGGTCCAAGGGTTTCATCACCATTATTGAACTTGCTATCGGCAATATCGTGAAGCAATGCTCCAAGTTTTACAATAGTCAAATCACAATTTTCATCTGAAGCAATCAATAAGGCATTTTTATAAACGCGTTCGATATGAAACCAATCGTGACCAGCTTCGGCGTTTTGGAGTTTCTCTTTTACAAAAAGGATGGTAGTGTCTATTATTGACATGATTATGTAGGTTCAAAAACCCTTTCTTCTCCGAAAGGATTTGGATCTGTACTGCCTTTACTGTATTATCTAACCAAAGCGGGTTCAACCCATTTGAAAATTTTAGTTTCTTCTGGAAGCACCAATCGTTCCGATATTTTTGCCATTCTATCCGGTAACTTCATCAAATAATCTCGGGCTTTTTCTGCTTCATCAGTCAGGTTGGAGATTTTGGAAATATCCCATTTATCAATCAATTTTTGCATAATCTCAACGTAGTCATTGGCAGTATAAACGCCTAATTTTTGTGCTGAATTTGAAAATTCTTCAAAAGCAGAACTAATCTTTTGCCCAGATTCTCTTAAAAAATGAGCTGGCATGGTAATTTTTTGTTTCATCATGTATTGAAATGCCAACATCATTTCGCTTGGATCTACTTTGAAAATTTGGTTTACAAACTCGCTGTACGCGTGGTGATGACGCATTTCGTCGCCTGCTATTAACTTACACAATTTCGACAATTTTTTATCTCCAAATTGTTTGGCTATTTGCGATACTCTGTTGTGCGACACATAGGTTGCCAATTCTTGAAAACTAGTGTACACAAAATTCTTGTAAGGATCTTTTCCGGTTCCAATATCGAAACCATCATTGATCAGGTGGTGCGTGGTAATTTCAACTTCACGCATGTTGACTCTTCCTGACAAGTACAAATATTTGTTGAGTAAATCGCCGTGACGGTTTTCTTCGCCCGTCCATTGACGAACCCAGTCAGCCCAGCCGTTGCGGCCTTCGTTATTCACACCTTCCACTTCCATCAACCATGATTCGTAAGTAGGAAGTGCTTCTTCGGTAATGGTATCGCCCACCATAACCACCCAAAAGTCGTAGGGTAATTCTTTGGCTATTTCGCGTAATTCGCGTACTTCTTCCAGAAAATTATCGCTTTCTGAATTGGGCAACAAATCACTAGGTTGCCATATTTTTTCAACTGGAATTAAAAATTGTTCAACAAAACTGTCCACGTTTTTTTCTAGAAATTGCATCACTTCTAGACGAATATTTTTGATCATTGTAAGTAGTTCTTGCCTCAAGAGGCTTTGGTTATTAGTATTGTATAGACTGTACGACAGTCGATTCTGTTTTTTGCATTAATTCTTCAAAAGAATAGTCTTTTACAGCCAGTGCTTCGTGGACTATAAATTCCATTTTAGTTCCTAAACCCATGGGGAAAACACCAAATTTGACCATTTTCCATGAGTTGTTAATCGATATGGGAACCACATAAGCTGATGGCGCATATTTGGTTAAAATTTTTAAGCCGTTTTGCGCAAATTCTTTGGGTTTTCCAGTGCGACTACGTGTCCCTTCTGGAAAAATCACGGCTGTTCGATTGTGCTTTTCGATGTATTCAGCCAAGCCTTTTATAACAGGTAACGCTTGTTTGGGATCTTTTCTGTCAATTAAAACCGAACCCCCATGACGCAAATTGTACGACACACTTGGAATGCCTTTTCCCAACTCTTTTTTGCTGACGAATTTGGCGTGATGCTTGCGCAAATACCAAATGATACCAATGATATCAAATAAACTTTGGTGATTGGCTACAAAAATGAGCGGCACATTTTCGGGTATACTTTTTTTGTTTTTTATGGTGTAAGTAGTGCCTAAAATTCGGGTGCAAAGAACCAAACAAAAGTTCAAATAATCGACGCTTTTTTTGTGGGCCTCGTAGCCAAAAAGATTGAAACAAACCCATTGAATAGGATGGAAAATCACCAAAGTGAGGCCAAAACACAAATAATAAACAACCGAAATCGGATAGGAAATAATCTTCTCCATGCCTTTAAAAAAATTGATGGCTAAAGTACGGAATAAAATTGGTTTTAAAAGGGATTAAAACTCAAACTTCAATTGCACCACTACTGTTTTTTTGACTTCGGTATTGAGATTACTCAATGAAATCCCAAGCAAACGAACAGAATCTTTTAAGCGCTCTTGGTACAACAACTCTTTGGCGGTTTCGAGCAATAAGCCTTTGTCGGAAATAAAATAAGGCAGCGTTTTGCTTCGGGTTTGGGTAGTAAAATCGCTGTATTTGATTTTGAGTGTTACGGTTTTCCCAGAAATCGTGTACCGTTTGAGTCGTTTTTCGAGTTCTTGTGCAATGCGTTCGAGTTTTTGTTCCATAAAAATTTCGGACGTCAAATTCTCATCGAACGTGTGTTCGGCAGCCACAGACTTGGTAGTTCGGTTGGGTTTGACTTCACTGTGGTGAATGCCGCGCACAATGTAGTAATAGAACTTGCCGCTTTTTCCAAAATGCTGCTCGAGAAAATCGATGGATTTGGATTTTAAGTCTTTTCCGGTAAAAATACCCAATTGGTACATTCGCTCGCGTGTTACCTTTCCGATGCCATAAAACTTTTTAACATCAAGAGCCTCTAAAAAAGCCTCTACTTCGTCGGGATTGACTGTTTTTTGTCCATTGGGTTTATTGTAGTCGCTGGCCACTTTGGCCACAAATTTATTTACCGAAATACCCGCCGAAGCGGTTAAACCAACTTCTTCAAAAATACGTTGCCTGATTTCTTGTGCGATTAAGGTAGCACTTGGGTTTCCTTTTTTGTTTTGTGTTACGTCCAAATAAGCTTCATCGAGTGATAACGGTTCGACTAAATCGGTGTATTCGTGAAATATTTGGCGGATTTTTTTGGAAATCTCTTTGTACCGATCAAAGCGCGGTCGGACAAAGATCAAATCGGGACACAATCGTTTGGCTTGAATGCCACTAATGGCACTTCGCACACCAAACTTTCGGGCTTCGTAACTGGCTGCTGAAACCACGCCACGTACTTCGCTTCCACCAACAGCAATGGGTTTTCCTTTGAGTTCAGGATGATCCAATTGCTCGACCGAAGCGTAAAACGCATCCATATCAACGTGGATGATTTTACGAAGTTTGACCCGTTCTTGCATACTACAAATTTAATTATATTTGGGATATTCTAGCCCAGACAGCAGCGGCATCCTCCGATGGACAAAAACAAAGGCTTTGCCTGTAGTTTTTTGCCAATCGGAGATACAGCGAATGGCTGGAATAGCTTCAAAAAATAAAAAACCAGGTGCGAAATTGCTTCGCTATAAAAACAACCCTGACATAAAATGATAGAAATAGAACGTAAATTTTTGGTTACTTCATCTGATTTTATAACGGAATCGCAAGCCCATCATCAGATTGCGCAAGGCTATTTGAACTCGAATCCCGAGCGAACAGTTCGTGTTCGGATCAAGGATAATCAAGGGTTTCTGACCATAAAAGGAAAATCGAATGAGAGCGGCACAACGCGTTTTGAGTGGGAAAAAGAAATCCCAATAGCAGAGGCCAAACAACTAATTGTATTGTGTGAAAAAGGAGTGATTGAAAAAACCCGTTACTTGATTAAAAAGGAAAAACATCTTTTTGAAGTGGATGTTTTTTCGGGAGAAAATGAAGGGTTGGTTATAGCTGAAATCGAGCTTGCAGACGAAAACGAACCGTTTGTAAAACCGCATTGGTTGGGAGACGAAGTAACGCATGAGGAACGTTATTACAACGCTTATTTGAGTCAATTCCCGTACAAAAGTTGGTGATTATTCCTCAATCACTTCGATGGTTACTTTTTGAGTTCCAGAGCCTTTATGGGTCGCAATCATCATGAAAGCCTTTTTAGACAAATCAATTTCGCGTCCTTTTACATAGGGTCCGCGGTCGTTAACGGTAACAACAACCGATTTGTCGTTGGTTGTGTTGGTAATTTTGAGTTTGGTTCCGAAAGGGAATTTTTTATGAGCAGCCGTTAACTTATTATTATCAAATTTGGCGCCGCTAGCCGTTCTTCTGTTGTGAAACTTATCGGCGTAGTAGGAAGCGATGGCATTTTCTTTGTGAAGTTTGAGCTTCGGTTTTTTGGTTACTATGCTGTCAATAATTTCATTGGCTGAGACTACTTCAACGATTTTGGTTGCATTGCCTTTTTTTAAAGTATCACTCTTTGAGGGTTTACTTTGTGCTAACACAAGCGAACTGATCAGAGCTGACGTGATTATAAATAAGGTAACTGCCAGTATTGAAATGCGATTTTTCTTCATAAATAATAATATGTTGTGATAAAAAAAGTCCTTTTCAGGACTCACTTATCAAATACCGAACCAAGCTTTCCAAGGTATTCTGACTAAGATTAAAACCAATCCGAGCATGTAGAATACAAAAATCGATTTGAACTTCAAATCGCTTACCAAAGCTTTTTTGTGGCGCGACCATCCGATAGTAATAAGAACAATTGCCAAAATATTAACCAAAGGATGTTCCAATGAGGTCAATCGTAATTCGGCATCCTCCATTTGTCCCAATGAATCCAATCCTTTAGGAGAGAGAAAATACAATACAAATCCCATTACCAATTGCATGTGTGTGGCTATCAATCCAAAAAGTGCCATTTTTTTGTCTTTTGCAGTAAATTCTCTTTTGGCAAACCAACCCGAAAAGGAATTAAAAACAGCTACAACTAAAAGTAAAAGAGCTAAATAGGCCCAGCCAGAGTGAAATTTTTGGATAAAATGATACATGCACTAGTTTGTTTTGTTTTAACAAATATAATAAAAAAGAATAAAAAAACCTCACTTGAATTTTGAATGAGGTTTTAATTTTTTGTTAATTCTGATTAATAAGGAAAGGGTTACTTTTTATTTTTCATGAAATGTTGCAATAAAAAAGCGGTCGAATTGTCGTGTTCTTTTACCGTTTTGGTTTCTATTTCGCTCAAAATAGAATTGGCAAGTTGTTTACCCAATTCAACGCCCCATTGGTCGTAACTGAAGATGTTCCAAATTACACCTTGAACAAAAATTTTGTGCTCATACAAAGCAATGAGTGAGCCAAGGCTTTTGGGTGTTAGTTTTTGAATTAAGATGGTATTGGTCGGTTTATTTCCAGTAAAAACTTTGAAAGGCAAAAGAAAATCGGCTTGTTGGCCTGAGATACCTTGTTTTTCAAATTCGGCTTTAACTTGGCTTTCTGTTTTTCCGTTTAACAAGGCTTCCGTTTGGGCAAAAAAGTTTGACATCAATTTATTGTGATGGTCTTGATTGCCATACAATGGTTCGGTAAAGCCAATAAAATCAGCAGGAATCAATTTGGTTCCTTGGTGAATTAGTTGGAAAAAAGCGTGTTGCGAATTGGTTCCTGGTTCGCCCCAAATTATCGTCCCGGTTTGATAATTCACAGGTAAACCATCACGGCCAATGCTTTTACCATTACTTTCCATAATTCCTTGCTGCAAGTAAGGCGCTAGCTTTTGCAAGTATTGGGTATAAGGAATAAGAGCTTCACTTTCGGCACCAAAAAAGTTATTGTACCAAATGCTCAACAAAGCTAAAATAACAGGAGCATTTTGGCTAAAATGGGTGTCTTTAAAATGGTCGTCCATGGCATTGGCCCCTTGTAACAATTGATCAAAATGATCAAATCCGATTGCAAGACTGATAGAAAGTCCCACTGCACTCCAAAGTGAGAATCGCCCGCCAACCCAATCCCACATTGGGAAAATAGAATTGACCTCAATTCCGAACTCAGTTACTTTTTGAATGTTGGTAGAAACCGCTACAAAATGTTTGGCTACATCTTCTTGGGACGCCGATTGCAAAAACCACGACCGAATAGTCTCTGAATTGGATAAGGTTTCTTGCGTGGTGAAGGTTTTAGAAACGATAACAAAAAGAGTCGTTTCGGGATTTACTTTTTGGATAACTTCTTGAACGTGGTCTCCATCTACATTAGAAACAAAATGAACATTCAAATGGTTTTTATAAAATTGCAACGCTTCAACTACCATGGCTGGTCCCAAATCGGAACCTCCAATACCAATATTAACCACATCGGTAAACGGTTTTCCTGTATATCCTTTTTGTGTCCCCGAAATAATAGCGTTTGAAAATTGCTTGATCTTTTCTTTAACCAAAAAAATTTCTGGCATCACATTTTTCCCATCCACTAAAACCGAGGCCTTTTCTGGCGCACGTAAAGCCGTATGAAGTACTGCTCTGTTTTCGGTTTGATTGATTAAATCGCCATTGAAATAACTCGAAATGGCGCTCTTCAGTTGGGTTTCGTCAGCTAATTCTAGCAACAAATTTATAGTTTCTTGGGTGATCTTATTTTTGGAATAATCGATTAAAAAATCGTTCCATTCGATATGAAACTGTTGGGCTCGGTGAGCATCATTAGCAAATAATTCTTTGATGGAACTCTGTTGCATTTGGGCAAAATGATGCTGCAGTTTTTGCCATGCTACTGTTGTTGTTGGATTTATTTTTGAAAGTGTCATTGCCATTATTTTTGAAAGGCAAAAATACACTATTGTTGAGTAAAAGAAAACAAACTTTTAAAATCAATTACCGTTTTCTTTTCTTTTTGGATTTTGTGGATTTTTTCGACTGAGATTCGTCCTCTAAAATAGGTTCTGGCGTTTCTTTTCGAGGTTGGGGAGGCTCAAAACGGAAAGGTTCTTTAAACGTGACAGCCGCAATGCTATCCAATTCTCGCTTCAACGGTGTGATGTACTTGAAATAACGCGGCCTATTTTTAGCATCCATTGGTTCAGAATTGGGCAACTTGAGTTTAAGTGCATCCACTTCTTTACCATTTTTCCAGAAGCGATAGCATACATGAGGCCCCGAAGCCAGACCTGTACTTCCTACTTTGCCGATAATATCGCCTTGTTTGACAGATTGCCCTTTTTTGACCAGAATTTTAGACATATGAAGGTACTGTGTGGAGTAGGTTTTGTCGTGTTTTACTTTAACGAAATTACCATTACCCGCTGTATAACCTACATTTTCAACTATCCCTGTGGCGGTAGTCATGATGGGCGTTCCTGTCGGAGCAGCATAATCGGTGCCGTAGTGCGGTTTCCAAATTTGTTGCACAGGATGGAATCGTTTTAAGGAATATTTTGATGTAATATTGATGACTTTTAGAGGAGCTTTCAAGAAAAAATTTCGAAGTGCATTTCCTTCGTCATCATAGTAATCGGTTTTTCCTTTGATGCTGTCTTGCACAAACGGAAAAGCATAGATTTTTTTCCCTTTGTATTCAAAAAAAGCACATCGCAAACTATCGATGCCGTCGTAAATTGTATCGTTTATATAACGTTCGGTAAAACTGACGGCAAACTTATCTCCTTTTTTAGATTTGAAAAAATCGATCGACCACGCGTACACTTTGATGAGTTTCTTTTTGAGTGAAATATCAATCTTTTCGTTACGCAGTGTCTCAGAAAGCGAACTGCTTAATTTTCCGGCAATGGTTCTGATTTTGAAAGTGAGAGGTCGCGCTTTTTTATATACCACTATAGAATCTCTCAAATCGACCAATATATAGTTGAGCTGGTCGGGTTGAAAAACCATCATTTGTACTTTGTTGTAGCGGTCTTTTGATCTAAAAAAAGTGAATGCTTTTTTACGTTTAATGAGCCGTAGATCGAGCGAATCTTTAACCTTTTCAATGATTTGGTTGATTTTTTTGTTGGAAAGGTTTTGGCGTTTTAAAATTCGGGTAAAATTATCGTAGTACTGAACAGTGTCTTGATCAACATTGTAATCACTAAAATTGATTCCAAAATCTACTATAGGTTTGTACGGTTCAACTTCGTCAACCCAAACCTCGTCATCCGATTTTTTACAAGAAAAAAGGGAAAACAATACCAGTAGTAAAATGGAATATTTTTTCAAATGTTATCGATTTTAACAGTCTTCTCCCCAGTTTTTTAGTTCTTCTTCTGACCATAATTCGGGGAAGAAAATACGCCGTTGGTATTTGGGATGCATGTATTTTTTCCAATCACTTCCTCCTGTTGCCTCACCCGATCCATGGCCGCTCTCGATGTATTTTTTTGCGGCATTCAAATGACCCATTACCCAAGTAATATTGACGGTTTTGTCGTAATGGCGCATCGCTGCAACTAACTTTTCGTCTTTTTGATCGGCTTCGGGCAATTGCTTGAATTTTTGCCAAATATTGATGGTGTTGTATTCTTCCATAAAACGCAAAAACTCGTCTTTGTATTTTCGTTCAAACTCCAAAATCAAGTACGATTTCTGGCCGGTTTGGTAATCTTTACCTGCTGCTTGCCAATACAAATGTTCGAACGCATGCGAATAAGGTGTATTGCGATCGATGGTCGCTCTAAATCGGTAATCAATAAGATTAATCAGGTCAGTAGAAGCAAATTCTATCAAGCGGTATTGCGCGCTTTGGAATCCACTGGCCGGAGTTAATGTATTTCTGAATTTCATGTATTGTTCCACTTCCATTCCGTCTCCCATGATGTCAAATGACGTAGTTAACATATCAAAATACCTTGATATTCGGGTTAGTCTTTCGGTGAAAAACGTTGTTTCGGGTTGGTTGATGTGGCACACTTGCTTGATTTCCCAAAGTATCATTTTAAAAAGCAATTCATTAACTTGATGGTACATAATAAATACCATTTCGTCGGGTAAAAGCGTGCGTTGTGTTTGCAAATTGAGTAAGGCATCCGTTTGGATATAATCCCAATATGTGATTGGTTTGGCCCAGAGTAATCCTTCTAAATGTGTATCTGTTTTTTGATTGATTGCCTCAAATTTTTTATCTAGTTCTTCGATTAGTTGCTCTGTTGTTGTTGTCATTATTTTTTTACTTTAACATAAAAAGGATTTTTAAGTCCTTTGAAAGATTCTAAATCAGCCTTGAGCGAACCCACGGCTAAACTGGCTTTGATCCGCACTGGAATTTTATTGGTGTCATCGGTAATCCATACCGTTAAACTTTCTTCCTCTTTAAAAACGCGTCCTGATTGCACCAATGGTCTAAAAACCATTGTTTTTACCGTTCCAAATTTAGTTTCAATTTCTTCGTTTCCGATGTATTTCAGCTTAAATTTGAAGGTTTCATCATCAAAAAACATATCTACTAAGATTGATTCTCCCACTTTTAGTTTGTCAACATTAGGATGATTTCTCAGGTAATAGAACGTTGAAACGATATCTTGAACATTTTCAGGAGTAGTAAATGTGTTCTCCGTTTTGTTTTTATAATCTTTTACTAAAATAGTATTTTTATCTTGATTAAAAAAGCCTTCTTGGTTTTTGGTATAACCTCCTTCGTCTATTTTTCGTACGTATTGATATGGTTTTCCTGTTGCTTTATCAAAGAAACTTTGGTAATTATCTTCTACTTTAAAAAAGAACTTGGTCATTCCAGTTGTGTAACCATTTCCAACAGCATGGTACACTTTTTTATTGTTTCTAACGGCTTCTTTTACTTCAAGTGTAGCGTATCCTGCAGTTACCAGACCATAATGTATTCTGAATTTAAAGAACTCTCCTGTATCAAAGGCAGGCTCTTTTTGTGACGTTTCCAATTGATTGAAACTAACGGTCAATAAAAATAATCCAAACAAAATAATCTTTTTCATTTTTTATGTTTTTGGGTTTGATGACCGTAATACAATTTTTGTTCCAAATGTATTAAAACAAAAAAACTCAGTCAATAAAATGACTGAGTTTTTATGCTATTAACCAACCAAAAACTATAAATTATGAAAAACTTATATAAAAATCGAAGGAAACCACTCCTTCTCTTTTTGTTGGTACAAATGTACAACTGTTTTTGTATTATTCTTATCAAAAAAACAATTTTAACACATTTTTATCAAAAACAACACAACTACAACGTTGTATTTTGGTTATTGTTTAAAAAATTTAACTTTTTACAAGGTTCCTCTTAACGCTTGTTCACGTTCAATCGATTCAAATAGAGCTTTAAAGTTACCTGCTCCAAAGCCTTTTGCGCCCATTCTTTGGATAATTTCAAAGAAAAGAGTGGGTCGATCTTCTACGGGTTTGGTGAAAATTTGCAATAAGTAACCTTCTTCGTCAGCATCGACTAATATGGATAATCTTTGTAATTCTTTGATGTCTTCTTTCATCATATCGCGATGTGCACCTAGTCGGGCTGGGATTTCGTCGTAATATGCTTGTGGTGGTGGTGGCAAAAACTCAACGCCACGTGCTTTTAATCCGGCAACGGTTTTAATGATATCATCTGTAGCCACCGCGATATGTTGGCAGCCCGGGCCTTCGTAAAAATCAAGGTATTCTTCGATTTGCGATTTTTTCTTGCCTTCTGCGGGTTCGTTGATAGGAAATTTAATTCTGCCATTTCCATTGCTCATTACTTTACTCATTAAGGCTGAATACTCGGTGTGTATTTGCGTATCGTCAAACGAAAGAAAGTTTTCAAATCCCATAACCTCTTCGTACCATTTAACCCATTGGTTCATTTCGCCCCAACCTACGTTTCCTACCATGTGATCGATGTATTTCAACCCAAGAGGTTCTGGATTGTAGTCGGATTTCCATTCCACAAAACCTGGTAAAAATATTCCGTTATAGTTTTTTCTTTCCACAAAAATGTGAACCGTTTCACCATACGTATAAATTCCAGAACGAACCACTTCACCGTGCTCGTCTTTTTCGACAGTCGGCTCCATAAACGATCTGGCTCCACGCTTGGTCGTCTCTTCCCATGCCGATTTTGCATCTTCCACCCAAAGCGCAATTACTTTTACGCCATCGCCATGCTTTTTCAGATGCTCGTTTATTGGCGAATTGCTTGTTAAAGGTGTAGTAAGAACCAACCGTATTTTGTCTTGTCTTAACACATAGCTGACATGGTCTCTTGAGCCCGTTTCCAGGCCTTTGTATGCATGCGATTGAAAACCAAAAGCTGTCTTGTAGTAATGGGCCGATTGCTTGGCGTTGCCTACATAAAACTCCACATAATCGGTTCCTAGAAGCGGCAGAAAATCTTGTGCCCCTTCAAATATTTTTTCGAGTCCGTATTCTACGGATTTTATTTCTTTACTCATTGTTATTAATGTTTTGCCACGAATAACAGATTACAACTATTCGTGAGTTAATCTTTATTTAAAAATTGGCTACTCCAACCACGATTGGAAATAGGTATCGTCTGCAATTTTCATTGCTTCTTCGGTAACCATCAAAGGTTTGAATGTATCAACCATAACGGCCAACTCGAGGGTTTCTTTTTTACCGATACTGCGTTCGGCCGCTCCAGGATGTGGACCATGAGGAATTCCAGCAGGATGTAGTGAAATGTTGCCTGGTTTCACATCGTTGCGACTCATAAAATCGCCATCTACATAATACAACACCTCATCAGCATCAATATTGCTGTGATTGTATGGCGCAGGAATTGACAATGGATGGTAATCGTATAAGCGCGGCACAAACGAACATACCACAAACGCATTGGTTTCGAATGTTTGGTGTACGGGTGGCGGAAGGTGAATTCTACCCGTTATAGGTTCAAAATCGTGGATCGAAAAAGCAAACGGATAATTGAACCCATCGTAACCAATAACATCAAATGGATGTGTGGCGTAAACCATTTCAAAGATCTCGTCTTTCTTTTTTACTTTAATGATAAAATCTCCCTTTTCGTTATAGGTTTCTAGTTCTTCTGGGCGGCGAATATCGCGTTCGCAATAAGGTGAATGTTCCAGTAATTGCCCAAACCAATTGCGGTATTGTTTGGGTGTATAAATAGGAGAATGTGACTCAACAATAAACAAACGATTGTCTTCCGAATCAAAATCAATCTTGTAAATCATACCACGAGGAACAATCAAATAATCGCCGTATTTGAAATCGAGATTGCCGTAAATAGTTCTTAATTTTCCAGAGCCTTTGTGAATGAAAATCATTTCATCGGAATCGGTATTTTTATAAAAATAATCGGTAGTTGATTTTCTGGGCGCCGCCAATACAATATGCAAATCGGAATTGGTGAGTACAATTTTGCGACTTTCCAAAAAATCGTCTTGAGGTTCCACTTCAAACCCTCTCAATTTATACGACTGAATATTGTTGGTTTTTGCAATTTTGGGCGCCACACTATATTGTGAGCGAATCTCTTTAACTTGAGTAGGTCGGTGCTCGTGATAGGAATTAGTGGACATTCCGTCAAAACCTACTGTTCCAAATAGCTGTTCGTAATACAAATCGCCATTAGGCTTTCGGAATTGAGTATGACGTTTAGGAGGGATTTTTCCCAATTTATGATAAATAGGCATAAAATAATGTGTTAGTTAGACAATGAATCGTGTGTCCATATAAAGCGTGTCAACCAATAGGTAATGCTTGAAAATGGACTGCTTTCGCGCAAACAAATTGACACAGCTCACCCACTCACTCTGGATTTCTCTTGATGAGCGAGTACAACAATTTATCCCATATTGATTTATGGTAAAAACCCATTACTGTTTGTTGTCTTTACTGAGTACTTTTCCCACTATAACTCCTGCGGCAAAAGCAATGATTAACGCCAAAAAACCTATCATTGTACTTGATTTTAAAATCGATATCACAAATATCGGAAAAAAAAAGATACGATTTAAAACTTAAATCCAATACTAAACCAAGTGAATCCTTTGGGCAATTCGGGCGACCACGAATATTTAACTTCTATTGGCCCAATTATGGTTTCCAAACCGTAACCAAAAGCGTAACCCGAATAAGTTGGAGTAGACAACCAATTGCCTGTACTAAACAAACGATTTTCGACATTGGCAAAATTGGCCGAAAAATTAATGTGATTTTTCTTGTAAAACTCAATATCGATAGTTGCTAATGACTTAATGTAGCTATCGGCAGCGATACTTAAAAAATCATATCCGTAAAAGGGTTTGAAGTTGTTGATTTCGCTAAAGCCATATCCTCCCAACACAAAATCAAGAAAATGAACACTGGTTTCACCAAATGCAAATCCGGCTTCAGAGGTCAGCTTAAGATTCAAGCGCTTGAAGAAGGTTCGAGTAATTCCGGCTTCTCCTTTCATGATTGAAAAGCGATTAAACTGATTGGTATAGTCTGATGAATACAAATAGGAATTCAAAAATCCGTTGAAAAACCACCCTTTTTTTGGAAAATATTTGTTGTCTAAAGAGTCGTATTTGATATACCCGAACACGCTAACATAATCACTATTTTCGAATATGGTTTTGTTATCTTCTAAAGTGGTAGAAGTTATTTTAATGTGTTTGAATTCTAAACCAGTACCAATCAAAAATTTTTGAAAAAACAAGGTTTGCACGTAAGCCAAATTGGTGATATCAGAAAAATCGACATTGAGTTTGTTAATTGCAAATTGGTTGAAGATATTTCCATCGTTGAAATCTGTTGAAACATTACGATTGAACTGATTGTACCTTGACTTTACACCGAAACTGAAATAAAATCCATTGTCAATGTAGTAATCTAAATTGTACCTAAAATTATCTCCCAAACCAAAATCGAGGGACAAAACATCGTTTCTAAACAGCGATTTTTTTTGTGTGATATTAACCAAAATAGCACTTTTATACAAACCATCGTAGTGCAATCCAAACTTAAGAAAACTCTTGTTTCTGTTCTCGGTGAGTGTAACAAACAAATCATCTGTTCCGTTTTCATTGGTTTGGAAAGAATAACTAATTGCGCTGAAGTTTTGGGTGGCGTTGAGTGTGTTGATGCCCTTTTTCATCTCATTGTAATCAATTACAGAGCCTTGTCTGAAACCGAGTTTACCAATTACATACGATGCGGTGTAATTTTTAATATCGTTTACAAAAATTCGATTTATCTTTAGGGTATCATTAACTACGGTAACTCTACTTTCTTTGTAATTGCCTGTCGAAAATGTTTTCATCTGCTCCAAACAGGCAGAAGCTGCTTCTTGTCCGCGGAGTATAATTTCCTGTCCTTGATCGAAAGAGATGACAGTGTATTTCGAAATATCAGGTTTGATGTACAAATCGGTTTTTTTGATTTTATCCTTCATGCTCTCGATCATCTGCAAGTTGGATATTTGAACCAAAATTCGGGTAGCGTCTTTGAGTGAATTGCGGTCTTTTAAATCGTCCTGTACATCAACCCCAATTATAAAATCGGCTCCCATTTTTCGGACTTCTTCAACGGGATAATTATTTGAAACGCCGCCATCAATTAATAGTTTTCCATCTATTTCGACTGGTGAAAACAAAGTCGGAAAAGCCGAACTTGCTAGCATAGCTTGTGGCAAATATCCTGAACGCATCACCACTTCTTGCCCAGTCTCGATATCAGTTGCAATACAAACAAACGGAATTTTGAGCTGGCTAAAATCGCGTACGTTTCGCACACTATGCGTGAGGCGTGTTAGCAAATTGTAATTGTACATTCCTTTCGATAAGGCAATGGGGACGCCAATACTAAATTTTTTAAAAGGAAGCGAAATGGCGTACAACTCATCGTTTTGTTTTTCGTAAAAACTTTTGGAACTTCTCGGAATGTAATCTTGCAATAATTCGTCGAAATTTGTTACTCTAAAAATCGAATCAATTTGCGTGGCACTATAGCCTGAAGCATACAAACCTCCAATTACAGCGCCCATACTGGTTCCGCCGATGTAATCAATTTTGACGCCTGCCTCCTCCAATACTTTCAAAACACCAATATGCGCAAATCCTTTGGCACCGCCACCGCTCAACACCAAACCTATTTTGGGTCTTCTGATGGTGTCTTGAGAAAATGATGAAAAAGAAAAAAGAAAAAAGAAAAAAAGAAAAAAAGCTGTTAGAGCCGCGCTTTTAGACTTTAGCTTTATTCTAACGACTAATGACTGACTACTACTTGCTAATTGCTTTATAACGGATGGCTCTTTTTGCACTTACTCTTCTTTTTGGTAAAATTCGGAAATTTTTTTGGCTTTTGCTACACCTACAACAGCAGAAATTTCGCTTTCGGAGGCCAATTTCAATCTTTTAACACTTTTGAAATGCTGTATAAGCGTTTGCATGGTTTTTTCGCCAATTCCAGGTATGGTTTCGATGGACGAATGGAGTGCCGATTTACTGCGTTTGTCACGGTGAAATGTAATACCAAATCGGTGCGCTTCGTTGCGCAAATGCTGGATTACTTTGAGTGTTTCTGATTTTTTATCGAGGTACAACGGAGCCGAATCGCCAGGATAATATAGTTCTTCCAATCGTTTCGCAATGCCGATAATGGCTATTTTTCCGCGCAATCCCAATTCGTCGATACTTTTTAATGCTGATGACAATTGGCCTTTTCCACCATCGATGATGATGAGTTGTGGCAACGATTGGTTTTCATCCAACAATCGTTTGTAGCGGCGGTACACGACTTCTTCCATCGAAGCAAAGTCATTGGGACCTTCAACAGTTTTGATGTTAAAATGGCGGTAGACTTTTTTGGATGGCTTGCAGTCTTTAAAAACCAAACAAGCCGAAACCGGATTGGTTCCTTGGATATTGGAATTGTCAAAACATTCGATATGTCGCGGCTCAACCGACAAACGTAAATCTTTTTGCATTTGGGCCATGATGCGGTTGGTGTGGCGCTCAGGATCGACGATTTGTATTTGCTTGAGTTGCTCTAAACGGTAGTATTTGGCGTTGCGTTCGGATAGCTCTAGAATTTGTTTTTTATCGCCCAATTGTGGCACTGTCACTTTAATCGCATCGCCCAGATCGAGTGAAAAAGGAGCAATAATTTCTTTGGAATTCAGGTGAAAACGTTCACGCAATTCTACCACTGCCAATTCGAGCAGTTCTTGGTCGGATTCGTCGAGTTTTTTCTTCAGTTCTAACGTGTAAGAACGAATAATAGCTCCGTGTGAAATTTGGAGAAAATTGACATACGCCATGGCTTCATCTGAAACAATAGAAAACACATCGACGTTGGAAATTTTCGGATTCAACACTGTTGAACGCGATTGGTAATTTTCTAATACTTCGATTTTCTCTTTAATCTTTTGCGCTTCTTCAAATTCCATTTGGGCAGCCAATTCGGTCATTTTTGCTTTAAAATCGCGCAAACTATCTTTGAAGTTTCCTTTTAAAATCTGGCGAATGGCGTCGACTTGTTGTTGGTAATTTTCAAGCGATTCTAATCCTTCACAAGGCCCTTTGCAATTGCCAATGTGGTACTCTAAACATACTTTAAATTTTCCTTTTTCGATGTTATTGGCACTCAAATCGTAAGTACAGGTGCGCAACGGATACAATTCTTTGATCAAATCCAGCAGTGTATTGATGGTTTTGAAATTGGTGTACGGACCAAAATATTCGGAGCCATCTTTGACCATTCGTCGGGTAGGAAATATGCGCGAAAAGGGTTCCTTCTTGATGCAAATCCACGGATACGTTTTGTCGTCTTTCAGGCTGATATTGTAGCGTGGCTGGAGTTTTTTGATTAAATTGTTTTCCAACAAAAGGGCGTCTTGTTCAGAAGCCACGACGATGTGCTTGATTTCAACTATTTTTTTGACTAAAACGTTGGTTTTTCCGTTATCGTGAATTTTATTAAAGTAAGATGCAACCCGTTTTTTGAGGTTTTTAGCCTTTCCTACATAGAGAATTTTTCCGTCTTTGTCGTAATACTGATACACGCCCGGTTTGTCGGGCAAAGTTTGTAGTTGGAGTTCGAGAGATGGAATGCTCATTTTAGTGTTCAGTAGTCAGTAGTCAGTGTTCAGTGTTCAGATTAAGAAAATTGACATTGATTTTTGACATTGCCATTGTTATTGAAATTTTGCCACAAATTGGACTGATTTTGGCGGATTATTTTCCAAACAAATTTAACTGTAAATTCCGCAGAAACCAAATTCAAATTTTTCTATTTTTACCTTATGAATAAAAAAGAACTTCGCAAAAAGTACAAAGAATTGCGCCAACAACTCTCAGACGATACAAGAGTTGATATGAGTTTGGCCATTGCTAATCGAATGCTACAATTGGAGGTTTGGGACAAAACCTATTACCATTTGTTTTTAACCATTGAAGAGCAAAAAGAGGTTGATACTGAATTTATTTTACAACTTTTAGCAGGAAAAGACAAAGAAATTGTGGTTTCCAAAAGTGATTTTGACACCTTTGAAATGATCCATTTTTTGCTAACAGACAATACCAAATTCAGAACCAACGCCTATAACATTCCTGAACCTGTAACTGGATTGGAAGTTCCTGTAAGTAAAATTGACGTGGTTTTTGTACCGCTTTTGGCTTTTGATGTAAAAGGAAATCGCGTGGGTTACGGCAAGGGATTTTACGACAAATTTTTATCGAAATGCACTGCCGAAGTGATTAAAATTGGTTTGTCTTTCTTTGAGGCCGAAACAGAAATTTCGGACGCTAATGAAAGCGACATAAGGCTTGATTTTTGTGTTACGCCTGATAGAATCTACACTTTCTAACTAATCCAACTTATCGGAATAAATTCGCGAGATACTTTTTTCAGGAAGTGTAAATGCTTTTTTATTGAAGAAAATCAAAATGCCAACTCCTGTCGAAATAGCAAAATCAGCCACGTTGAAAATAGCATTGAAAAAACGGAAATTTTGTCCGCCCCAAAACGGCAACCAAGAAGGTAGTTCTCCTTCCCAAATAGGAAAATAAAACATATCCACAACACGGCCATGAAACCAAGTACCATAGTGATCTGGTGGGAAAAAGGTAGCCAAACGACCATGACTGTCATTAAACATGACACCATAGAGTACCGAATCGATGATATTGCCCAATGCTCCTGCAAAAATCAAAGCTATTGCTGTGATAAGGTAATTGGATTTTTCTTTCATGACTGAATCGTACAACCAATATGCGATTCCGAAAACGGCAAAAATGCGAAAAATAGTTAGAATTAATTTTCCATAATCACCCGGAATTACGGTTCCCCAAGCCATTCCTTCGTTCTCTATAAAATGCAACTTGAACCAAGAGAACACCTCAAATTCTTCTTCATAAAGAAAATTAGTTTTCACATAAATTTTTGAAAACTGATCGATTACAAGTACAATAAATATGATGAGATAAGCGTGTCTTAGTTTCATTTCTAACAATTTGGAAGCAAAAATAGCATTATTTTAAAAAAACGCCCCTAATTAGGAGCGTTTTATAGATATTTTAAGAAATTAACGTTGCATGTTCTTTGCTTCGATACTCATGGTAGCGTGCGGAACAATTTTTAGACGCTCTTTTGAAATCAGTTTACCTGTTACTTTGCATACGCCATACGTTTTGTTTTCTACTCTGAAAAGCGCGTTCTTTAGGTCGCGTATGAACTTTTCTTGACGAATGGCTAATTGCGAATTGGCTTCTTTAGACATGGTTTCACTTCCTTCTTCAAAAGCTTTGAAGGTTGGCGAAGTATCGTCTGTTCCGTTATTCAAATCGTTCATATAAGCACTCTTTATCAATTCTAAATCGGCTTGTGCTTTTTCAATTTTTTTAAGGATTAATTCTTTGAACTCTGCTAAGTCAGCATCCGAGTATCTCATTTTTTCTTCTACCATCTTTTTTCTATTTTGAGATTAATATCATTGTTTTTATTTCGTCGAATTCAATTTCTATACCATTTTTTACTTCATCCGCAAAAACCAATTCTTGCGTGAGTGTTTCAGACATTACATAACTTTCGTTGTTGTTAATAGCCTCTTCCAATGACCCATTTCGTTGCAATTGTACTTTTATTTTGTCGGTCACTTCAAACCCTGAATCTTTTCGGATATTTTGGATTCGGTTGACCAATTCTCTTGCAATTCCCTCTTGTTTTAATTCCGCTGTAATTGTGATATCCAAGGCTACTGTTATACCATTTGCATTGGCTACCAACCACCCCGGAATGTCTTGCGAAGTGATTTCAACATCTTGGGATGTTAAAGTTATACTATTTCCTGAAATAACAAGCGCTAATTCGCCTTTGGCATCCAGCTCGTTGATTTGTTCTTGGGATAAATTTTGTATTTCTTTGGAAATCAATCCCATATCTTTACCAAAACGAGGTCCTAAAGCCTTAAAATTGGGTTTGATTTGCTTTACTAAAACCCCTGATGCGTCGTCTAAAAGTTGTACTTCTTTGACGTTTACTTCGGCCTTTATCAGGTCGGAAACCGCTTCAATTTCAGCTCGCTGAACTGCGTCAAGTACAGGAATCATAACCTTTTGCAACGGTTGACGCACTTTAATCATTTCCTTTTTTCGAAGTGACAAAACGAGTGACGAAACCGTTTGGGCTTTCATCATTTTGCTCTCGAGTGATTTATCAACAAAGTTTTCAACTGAAACGGGGAATTGTGCCAAGTGAACACTAGTAAAACTCTCGCTTTTAGTGGCATTAACCAAATCGCAATACAATTTGTCCATAAAGAATGGCGCAATTGGAGCGGAAAGTTTGGCCACATTCAACAAACAAGTGTATAAAGTTTGATACGCTGCAATTTTATCGGTTCCGTATTCGCCTTTCCAAAATCTTCTTCGGCATAAACGCACGTACCAATTACTCAAATTTTCTTGCACGAAATCGGAAATCGCACGAGCGGCTTTGGTGGGTTCGTAATCGGCATACGCTTCATCCACTTCTTTAATCAAGGTATGCAATTCGGATAAAATCCAACGGTCAATTTCGGGTCGTTCGTTGAGCGGAATTTCAGCCTCAGCATAATTGAAATTATCGATATTGGCATACAACGCAAAGAACGAATAGGTGTTGTATAGCGTTCCGAAGAATTTTCGGCGCACTTCGGCTACACCTTCAATATCAAACTTCAAGTTATCCCACGGATTGGCATTGGCAATCATGTACCATCGTGTGGCATCTGGCCCGTATTCTTTCAACGTATCGAAAGGATCAACCGCATTGCCCAAACGTTTCGACATTTTTTGTCCGTTTTTATCCAAAACCAAACCATTGGACACTACATTTTTGTAGGCAATTTTATCAAAAACTAAAGTTCCGATGGCATGTAAGGTATAAAACCAACCACGCGTTTGATCGACACCTTCGGCAATAAAATCAGCGGGAAAGGCTTTGTTTTCATCGATTAAATCTTTATTTTCAAAAGGATAATGCCATTGTGCGTAAGGCATTGCGCCCGAATCGAACCAAACATCAATCAAATCCGATTCGCGTTTCATGGGTTTTCCGGATGGCGAAACCAAAACAATGTCATCGACTACATTTTTATGTAAATCCACCAAATCGTAGTTGTCTTCGTTCATATTTCCAATCACAAAACCGTCAAACGGATTTTCTTTTTGAAAACCAGCAGCAATCGATTTTTCAATTTCTAGGTATAATTCTTCTACTGAACCGATGCAGATTTCTTCCGTTTTATCGTCGGTACGCCAAATAGGCAATGGAATTCCCCAATAGCGTGAACGCGACAAGTTCCAATCGTTGGCATTTTTTAGCCAATTGCCGAAACGTCCTTCTCCTGTTGCTTTGGGTTTCCAGTTAATCGTATCATTCAAATCGAACATACGCTCTTTGATTTCCGTTACTTTGATGAACCACGAATCCAGTGGATAATACAAAATGGG
>CAZAJH010000004.1:0-23211 GCA_964485385.1 uncultured Flavobacterium sp. | reverse complement strand
CAAGGACCCTCTGATTAACAGTCAGATGCTCTAACCAACTGAGCTAAGGAGGAAGATGTTATATCTTTTAAGCGGTTGCAAATATAAGGCGTTTTTTATTTTTTGCAAATAAAAATTAAACTTTTTTGAAAAAATTATCAATGATGATTTCATAGATGTCTTTTCCGAAGGTCAAGGCCATCAACGAAAGTAAAAAGATCATTCCTCCCGTTTGTACATAACCCATCGCTTTTTCACTCAGTGTGCGCCCTGTAATCATTTCAGCAATAGTAAATAAGGCATGTCCGCCATCTAAACCTGGTATAGGCAAGAGGTTCATAAACGCCAAACCAATCGAAAACATTGCCGTAAATTTCCAAATGAATTCCCAATCCCACTCTGTAGGCAATTGGCGGGTTATTCCAATCGGACTTTTGACTTGTTTGTAGGCTTCTGTTTTCGGTTTTAGTAAGAGTTTGAACTGCTTGATGTTGTATACAAATTGGGTATACGACTCTTCGACTGCTTTGGGCAAAGCTTCTAGAACACCCATATGGTTTACCACCTCAAATGTTTTGAATTCTTTTTCGGCTTGTTTCAGATAGCCAAATCCTACTTTGCCTTCTTTGTCGGTTTTCCCTTTTAAGGTCAAAGGAGCGTTGTTGCGCATTACCGAAAGAGTAATGGAATCGTTTTTGAGGTTTTTGAGTTGGTCCGCTAAAATGTCGTAATAAGGTGTTGGCGTTCCATTGATTCCTACAATACGGTCGCCCAATTGTAGGCCCATTTTTTGAGCGCCGCTCTTTGGTAAAATACTATCAACTACAATATTTTTGATACGTGGACCGATAAAATTACGCCCTTCCTTTTTAAGTATATCTCGTTTGTTTTCATCGGTTAACACAATGGTTTTGTTTTCCCCGTTTCGGTTTACAACTACCTCGGTTCCTAACAAAATATCAATAATCATTCGGTTGTATTTCTCTTGAAATTTACCATCTACACTCACAATTTTGTCACCATTTTGAAATCCAGCTGATTTTCCAACGTCGCCAAACGATAAGCCGTTTTCTTGGAATTTTTCGGTAGCGATGTATTTTTGTCCGTAA
The DNA here is from genome assembly GCA_964485385.1 of uncultured Flavobacterium sp. Classification (GTDB taxonomy): domain Bacteria; phylum Bacteroidota; class Bacteroidia; order Flavobacteriales; family Flavobacteriaceae; genus Flavobacterium. Next base: position 22,123 of record CAZAJH010000004.1, on the reverse strand, counting down.
GTGCTATAAACAACTGTATACAAAAACCAAGCTAACAAAATGTTCACGGTAATTCCGCCCAACATGATAATCAAACGTTGCCAAGCAGGTTTTGAGCGAAACTCCCAAGGTTGCGGTTCCTGTTTGAGTTGTTCGGTATCCATACTTTCATCAATCATTCCGGCCAATTTTACATAGCCACCAATAGGCAACCAACCAATTCCCCATTCGGTTTCTTTGATTTTTTTCTTAAAAAGGGAAAAACCAGCATCCATAAAGAGATAGAATTTTTCCACTTTTACTTTGAATAATTTGGCAGGTATAAAGTGCCCAAATTCATGCAATACCACCAAAATTGAGAGAATAAAGATGATTTGAGCAATCTGAACTAATGTATCCATGTTTTGATTTGAGAATTATAAACGCGCAAAAGTAAGGTTTTCACCTTACTTTTTTAAACTATTGGCGAAGAATACTAATTTTTTATCATTTTTTTATGAAATGTCCCTTCAGAAGTGGTAATTTCTAAGAAAAGTACTCCAGAAGCCAATGCACCAACAGAGAACGTGGGCGTGTTATGAGTAGAAACAAGTTGCCCTAACTGATTGTATATGGCAATAGCTGCTAGTGTAACTGTATTGGGCATTTGAAGGGTCACCTGATCGGAGGCCGGATTGGGTGCTAAGATAATGGCCTTGTCTATTTCAAATGAGTTATTGGAAGATAAAGTAGCCATACTGTCTCGCGAAATAATGTGTTGGTTGGGGTCGAAGGTAATGGCTGTCACTTCAAAAGGAATGTCTCTAACAAAGGTTTGTCCGTTGGAAGTATTTTCTAAAACAACATCCATAACTTCGGCTCCAGAACCAAAAACTCTCACAGGAACGGGCATTTCAAAGAAATCTACAGAAGGATCCGATTGGGTTTGGTTGACAGTAAACAAGGCTTGACCACCTCCTATATTTGCTACCGTTATATCGTAAATGGGGTAGCCTTGGTTGTAAATCCAATCGTTAAAAAATTCATCCAATTCACTTCCGTAAACGGCTTCTAAATGACCAATTAAATCGGTAGTTACAGCATAATTGTATGCCAAATTGGTATCGGCTAAATAATTGCGTAAGGCTTGAAAGAAAGCCGTATCACCCATCTTAAAACGCAACATCTCTAAAACCATTGCTCCTTTATCGTACGACAAACGACCGCTAAAAATGCGGTTGACATTGGTGGCTTGTGTGTCTGTTAGGTAAACATTTCCGCCGGGCTGCGATGTAATATAGTTAATCATGTCGGTTTTTTCACTAATAAAAGCACCTACACCGTCAAACTCTTCAATCACCATAGCCGCCAAATAAGTGGCAAAGCCCTCGTTGAGCCAGATGTCTTTCCAGGTGCCACAGGTTATTTTGTCGCCAAACCATTGGTGTGCCAATTCATGAGCAATCAATCCGCGACTGAAGTTTTGCATAAACGAAACCGTTGTGTGCTCCATTCCACCGCCCCAACTGAACTGAGCGTGTCCGTATTTTTCATTTTTAAACGGATAAGGTTCAAATTGAGTCGAAAAGAATTCCATGATATCGGGAGTAACACTCAATTGCGACTGAGCAGTAGTCAAACTTTCAGGGTAAATGTAATTGACAATCGGAAAAGTATCGGGTGCTATGCCGCCTGTTTGGGTATAAACACTGTAATTGGTACAGGCAATCGCAATCAAATAGGCCGGAATCGGGTAGTTGTGGTGAAAATGAGTTGTTTTATTTGCTCCATTGATTACGGGTGGAGTAACTTCAACACCATTGGCTACACTGACATATTGCGATGGCGCAGTAATATACACGTCGATACTATTGATTTTATCATTTAAATCTTGCTTACAAGGCCACCAATCACGAGCACCAAATGGTTCAGATAAAGTCCATATAATAGGCGAACCAGCATGAGAACTTTGTACAAACGAATCAAATCCATTCGCTGGGGGAACGCCCGAATAATTCACCTCGATAGTGGCCGAAGTGCCTTGTAATTGTGTTGTAGGTAAGTTAATAATTAGCTCGTTATTGGTGTTTTCAGTAAAAGTCAGGTTGGTTGTTCCTATTTTAACCGAACTTGCAGTCAACTGATTGGCAAAGTCAAACGTTAGGGTGTTCATGTTCTCCAATGCGGTGTATGTAGTAGTTATTTTTCCGGTAATGAACTTCACTGCAGGGTTGATTGTCAAATCCAGACGGTGGTAAGTGATGTCGTAGTTCAGGGTGTTGGGATTAACCTGAATGTCAATTGTTTGTGCTGCCGAACGCATTTCAGCTTCAATGAGTTGCATTTTTTCGTAACGCTGATTTTGGGCAAAAGCAATATTTATCAATGATAAAAGAGCAAATAAGTAGGTTTTTTTCATTTTGTACATAAAATTTTTGCTAATATAGTAAAACGTTTCACAATGGTGTGCGAATCATTTGTAAAATCTGATTTAAATATCTGGTAATGATTGATTTAATTCCCGTTTTAAATGTAGTAATTTGTTGTCCAAAATCGAAATCAATTCCTTAAATTTGCAACCTTAAAATTCATTTAAAGTCATGTTACAATTAAACGTTATTAGAGAAAATAAGGAAAGTGTAATCAAAGCATTAGCCAAAAAGCACATGGATGCGCGAGCTATTGTTGAAGAAGTAATTTTGTTGGATGAAAACCGCAGAAGCACGCAAGTAGAATTGGACAACACCTTAGCCGAATCTAATAAACTGTCCAAAGACATTGGCGAAATGATGAAAAACGGCGAAAAAGCCAAAGCCGAGATTGTTAAGCAAAAATCAATTCAATTGAGAGAAAAAGGAAAAGAACTTTCTGAAAAATTGGATGGAATTGCTAATGATTTACAACAAAAATTGTATTTATTACCCAATCTTCCTGCCGAAATCGTTCCAGAAGGAAAAACACCCGAAGAAAACGTGACTGTTTTTCAAGAGGGCGACATTCCCACCTTACATGATGGTGCTTTGCCGCACTGGGATTTGGTAAAAAAATACGACATTATCGATTTTGAACTAGGCGTTAAAATTACAGGAGCAGGTTTTCCGGTTTACAAAGGAAAAGGCGCCAAACTGCAACGCGCTTTGATTTCGTATTTCTTAGATAAAAATACCGATGCCGGTTACCAAGAGTTTCAAGTACCGCATTTGGTCAATGAGGCTTCGGGCTACGGAACAGGTCAATTGCCTGATAAAGAAGGCCAAATGTACCATGTTGGTTTAGATGATTTGTATTTGATTCCGACAGCAGAAGTTCCGGTTACCAATATTTTTAGAGATGTGATTTTAAATGAAAACGAATTGCCTGTTTTATGTACAGGATACACGCCATGTTTCCGAAGAGAAGCGGGTTCGTATGGTGCGCACGTGCGAGGTTTGAATCGCTTGCATCAATTTGATAAAGTGGAAATCGTTCGTATCGAACATCCAAATAAATCCTACGAAGCGTTAGATGGAATGGTAGAGCACGTAAAAAACATCATGCGTGAATTGAAATTACCGTTCCGAATTTTGCGTTTGTGCGGAGGCGATATGAGTTTTGCTTCGGCATTGACCTACGATTTTGAAGTGTTCTCCACAGCGCAAGATCGTTGGTTGGAAATCAGTTCGGTATCCAATTTTGAGACGTTTCAAGCCAACCGATTGAAACTGCGTTTCCGCGATAAAGACGGTAAAAATCAACTGGCACATACCCTCAACGGAAGTTCATTGGCTTTGCCCAGAGTGATGGCCGGAATCATCGAAAATTACCAAACTCCAGAAGGAATTGTGATTCCAGAAGTACTCCGCAAGTACACGGGTTTTGATATCATCAACTAAAACGTTAATCTTAGTCTAAATGATGTACTAAATTGACACAAAATGTGTTACTTTAGTACATTGTTTTTTTAAAATCATGAGAATGAAAAAACTTTTTTCGTTATTGCTTTTAGTAACATTGCTGAGTGTTCGTGCGCAAAGCGAACAATTGGCTGCGAATTATTTTGATCGAGGCGAATTTGAAAAAGCATTACTCAATTACGAAGAGTTACTCAAAACACAGCCAGGCAATTTCAATTATTTTTACCGTTTAATTGAATGTTACCAGCAGTTGCAACAATACGATAAAGCCGAAAAAGCACTTGTTGACCGAATTGCCAAATTCAAACAAGGGGGAACTATAGTTGAATTGGGCTACAATTTTCAACTGCAAAAAGACCAGAATAAAGCTAATAAATACTACGAAGAAGCCATTGATCGGATTGCTAAATCGCCATCAGAAGTGTACGGTGTAGCCTATCAATTTGAAAAAAGAGGATTGATAGAAAATGCTTTACGCTCGTATCAATTGGCACTAGATAAAGAACCCAAATTCAAGTTCAATTACCAAATGGCGCTGCTCTACGGTCAAAAAGGCGATTTGGAAATGATGGTTGAAAAGTTCTTGGTAGATTCGTATGAGAATCCGCAAAATCTAATCATGATTCAAAACCAATTGGCGCGATTTATGACCGAAGATACCAGTGTTACTTTTAATGATATACTCAAAAAAGCGTTACTCACTCGTGTTCAAAAAGGGCAAGATATTTTCTGGAATCAATACTTGAGTTGGTATTACACTCAACTGAAAGAGTACGGAAAAGCATTCGTTCAGGAAAAAGCCATTTACAAACGCAATCCAGAGACATTTTCTAACATTGTCAATTTGGCGCAATTGGCTATTGAAGAAAACGAATCGGAAACAGCCAAAGAAATTTTAATGTTTGTTTTGGACAATACACAAGATTTGGATTTACAGATTCAATCGCACGCCTATTTGATGGAAATGCGAATTGATGCGGCCACCGAAAAAGATTACCCAGCCATCGACGCCGAGTTGGATCGACTCATCAAAGAATTTGGCGTGAGTCCGTTTAGTTTATCATTGCTCAAAATCAAAGCGCATTTTGCCACTTTTCAACTTAAAAATCCTGAATTAGGCAAACAAATTTTAAAGAATACCCTCGAAATGCCTCTAGACAAATACCAAGTGGCACAAATTAAAATGGAGTTGGGCGAAACCTTGCTTTTTGAGGAAAAATTCAATCAAGCGCTGATTTATTTCTCGCAAGTAGAAACCGATATGCACAACGACGTGTTGGGTCAAGAAGCGAGTTTCAAAACGGCTAAAACCAGTTATTACAAAAACGATTTTGAATGGGCCAATCACCAACTCAAAGTGCTAAAATCGGCTTCAACACAACTCATTGCCAATGATGCTTTGGATTTGTTTTTACTCATTTCCGACAACACAGTTGAAGATTCTACTCAAGTAGCTTTGAAGAAATTTGCCCGCGCCGATTTTTTGCTTTTTCAGAAAAAAACACCCGATGCCTTAGCCGCTTTTCAAGCCATTTTGAAAGAACACAAAGGCGAACCAATTGAACCCGTTGCCTTGCTCAAAATAGGAAAAATCTACGAAGAGCAAAACGATTTTACAGCAGCATTGAGTCAATACAAGCAAATTATCGACAACCATAAAGAATGCATTTATGTAGATGAAGCCTTGTATTTTTCAGCCGAAATTTACAACCAACTCAAAGATATTGAAAATGCCAAACCTTTGTACGAAGCCGTAATTATGAACCACGAAGACAGTATTTATTTTGTTAATGCGCAAAAGAAGTACAGGCAATTGCGTGGCGATAAAGCTATCTAGTGTTCAGTAATCAGAGGCAGTGTTCAGTAATTAACAAATAGACTTCAAATGATTTTATACAACGTAACCATCAACATCCACGAAAGTGTCCACGACCAATGGATGAACTGGATGAAAACCAAACACATCAACGACGTTTTGGCAACGGGTAAGTTTACTTCGGCTCGAATGGTAAAAGTATTAGTAGAAGAAGAAATGGGCGGTGTTACTTACGCTATTCAATACACAACCGATAGCAAGGAAACACTACAGCGCTATTACGATGAAGATGCGCCGCGTTTGCGTGAAGAGGGCACACGCTTGTTTGGCGATAAAATGCTAGCTTTTCGCACCGAACTCGAAATGATTTCGGAGTTTTTTCATACCAATTAGTGCAACACTAATTCAGCGTCTTTCCCGCGAATGCGGGAACCCATAAAATCTAAGCCAGTTTTACATTTATATACTCGCAAACCAAAAGAATCGAACGCTCTATATTGGAGTTACTAATGATTTAGAAAGAAGAGTTTTTGAACACAAAAAGAAAATAAACCCTGGTTTTACATCGAAATACAATGTAGATAAATTAGTCTATTTTGAAGCATTTGGGTTTATTCAAGATGCAATTACAAGAGAAAAACAGTTAAAAAAATGGAATAGACAATGGAAAATCAATCTAATTGAAGAAGAAAATAAAGAATGGAAAGATTTGGCTGAAGATTGGTACGATTAAATAGATTCCCGCCTGCGCGGGAAAGACGTTGGATTCAGTAAAAAAAGAATAATAAGAAAGCACAAAAAAGTAAAAACAATAACCTTAGCGACCTAGTGCCTTTGTGGCAAAACACTATGGAAAAAGTAAAAGCTAAAAAACACCTCGGACAGCATTTTCTTACTGACGAAAGCATAGCCCAACAAATTGCGGCTACATTATCATTGGATGGGTATGAAAATATTCTCGAGATTGGGCCAGGTATGGGTGTTCTGACCCAATATTTGCTCGAAAAACCCACTACAACCTACGTCATCGAAATTGACACGGAGTCGGTCGATTATTTGAATGCGCATTACCCCAAATTACACGGAAAAATCATTTCAAAAGATTTTCTCAAATACAATATCAATGCGGTTTTTGAAGGCAAACCATTTGCTATCATTGGCAATTTTCCCTACAATATTTCCTCGCAAATTGTTTTTCGAACCTTGGAATTGCGCAACCAAATTCCCGAATTTTCTGGCATGTTTCAAAAAGAGGTGGCTGAGCGCATTTGTTCCAAAAAAGGGAATAAAGTATACGGAATTTTGTCGGTTCTTACTCAAGCTTTTTACGATGCTGAATACCTTTTTACCGTTCATGAAAATGTATTCAATCCGCCACCCAAAGTCAAATCGGGTGTGCTACGACTCACTCGAAAAGAAAACTACACTTTGCCTTGCGATGAAAAATTGTTTTTCAACGTGGTTAAAACGGCTTTCCAACAACGACGCAAAACACTTCGAAATTGCTTAAAATCGTTTCAATTAGCAGATAATTTAAAAGAAGATAGTATCTTTGACCTCCGTCCGGAACAATTATCAGTAGAACAATTCATTGAACTTACGCAAAAAATAGAAGCCAATGCAATTTAAAATCAGCAAGGAACTACTCGATCAAATTGAGCAACTCATTCACGCGAAGAACGACAACGAGTTGGAAGCGTTATTGAATGACTTGCACCATGCTGATATTGCTGAAATTTTTGAAGAGCTTGACATCGCAGAAGCGACCTACATTTTTAAGGTATTGGATAGCGAGAAAACGGCCGAAATTCTGCTCGAACTCGAAGACGATGTACGTGAAAAAATACTAAAAGGACTTTCGCCCAAAGAAATTGCCGAAGAGCTCGACGAGTTAGATACCGACGACGCAGCCGATATTATTGCCGAATTACCCGAAAGTAAAAAAGAAGAAGTTATCTCCGAACTTGAAGACGTTGAGCACGCCAAAGATATCGTCGACTTGTTGCGCTACGACGAAGACACTGCTGGAGGTTTGATGGGAAAAGAGCTGGTGAAAGTCAACGAAAACTGGAATGTACTCACTTGCGTCAAAGAAATGCGTATTCAAGCCGAAAACGTCACTCGCGTTCACTCTATTTATGTGGTTGACGACGAAAACCGACTCAAAGGCCGCTTGTCGCTCAAAGATTTGTTAACTACTTCTACCAAAACCCCGATTAGTGACGTTTATATCAAAAAAGTTGATTTTGTTCGTGTCAATACGTCCAATGTAGAAGTGGCACGTATTATGCAAAAATACGACCTCGAAGCCATTCCCGTTGTCGACGAAATGGGCCGACTCGTGGGCCGTATTACCATCGATGATATCGTAGACGTAATTAAGGAAGAAGCCGACAAAGATTACCAGTTGGCAGCGGGTATCTCGCAAGACGTTGAAGCCGATGACAGCATTATCGAGCTCACCAAAGCGCGTTTGCCTTGGTTGGTTTTGGCGCTTTTTGGCGGATTTGTTAGTGTGAGAATGCTCGGTCTTTTTGAAGGTGCCATGAAAAATCACGGTGAATTGTTTTTCTTTACCCCTTTAATTGCTGCGATGGCTGGAAATGTAGGCGTACAATCGTCGGCTATCATCGTACAAGGTTTGGCTAATCACTCCATAAGCGGTTCCATCCTCAACCGCTTACTCAAAGAAATTTCCTTGAGTTTATTAAATGGAGCCATTTTGGCCGCCATCTTATTTCTGGGGAGTCACGTTTTATTAGGCGTAGATTCGCGTATAGGCATGATAGTCACTATTGCATTGATTTCGGTAATCATCATTGCTTCGCTCATCGGAACGTCTATTCCACTTATTTTAGACAAATTCGGAATCGATCCGGCTTTGGCAACAGGACCATTCATTACCACGAGCAACGATATTTGTGGAATTTTAATTTACTTTTCCATCGCCAAATTAATCCTAGGCTTTTAGTCATTGCGAGAGCTTGTCCCGATTTTCGGGAAACGAAGTAACCTGTCATTGCGATTCCGATAACAATCGGAAGAAGCACCCGAGCGCAGCGAACAGAGCGTAAGCTAATCTCTTCCTTTTAATTTTTAGAAGCAGTCATCCAGTTTTCCATCAGGAACACTCGTCCCGCTTTCGTCAGTCGCTTTGCCTTATTGAATCAATAAGCCAAGAGCTCCAACAATGACTCAATCGGGGCTAGAGAAGCAGTCTATCTTTTTTCGAACTCTTTTTCAGACCTGACAGGTTTCCAAAATCCTAACAGGTTTTCAAAACCTGTTAGGTATAAATCATTTTTTAGTCATCTTTATTGAGCATAAATAAACCTAATAGGTTTCAAAAAACAATCTTGGTTTAACTTGTCAATTTGTTTTATCTGTGTTTCGTTTTTATAATATTAGAAACCTAACAGGTTTCAAAAACCTGTTAGGAATACAAAAAAATAAGTACCTTTAACCATCAAAAAATTTTGCAAACCTCACCCTGTCACCTTGAACTCAGTCGAAGGACTTGCGACTTTGCGATAAAAAAACTTGACCCGAGGCATTTGATATTAAGAAAAATTAATTAATCGTAGCGCAGCGGAATAAAACATGAAACCTGAAACATGAAACCTGAAACATGAAACCTGAAACCTGAAACATGAAACCTAAAACCATAAACATCCTCCACCTCGATACCAATCATCCACTGCTATGGGATCAACTTGAAAAAGCAGGGTTTCAAAACGAAGCCGATTATACAGCTACCAAAGAAGAAGTAGAATCCAAAATCCATAATTACCACGGAATCGTAATTCGTAGTCGTTTTAAAATCGATAAAACCTTTCTCGATAAAGCCACCCATTTGCAATTCATCGCTCGTGTTGGCGCTGGTTTAGAAAGCATCGATTGCGATTATGCCGAGCAAAAGGGCATTCACTTAATCGCTGCACCCGAAGGCAATCGAAATGCGGTAGGGGAACATGCATTAGGTATGTTGCTTTCACTCATGAATAAACTCAATCGTGCCGATCGACTAGTGCGCGAAGGCCAATGGATTCGTGAAGGCAATCGCGGGTACGAACTCGAAGGCAAAACGATAGGAATTATTGGCTATGGCAACATGGGGAAATCATTCGCCAAAAAATTACGCGGCTTTGACGTTGAGGTTATCTTTCACGATATTCTTCCACACTTGAGTGACGAAAATGCCAAACAAGTTTCCCTTCAAGAACTCCAACAAAAAGCTGATGTTTTGAGTTTGCATTTGCCCTGGACACCCGAAACGGATAAAATGGTCAATTCGCAATTCATCCATTCGTTCGCCAAACCGTTTTGGTTCATCAACACATCTCGCGGTAAAAACGTGGTCACCGACGATTTGGTTGAAGCATTACAATCTGGAAAAATTCTTGGTGCTGGATTGGATGTGTTGGAGTACGAAAAATTGTCGTTTGAAAACATATTCCTCGACAGCCAAAAACCCGCTGCATTTGACTACTTACTTCAAGCTGAGAATGTGTTATTAACACCACACATTGCCGGCTGGACGCATGAAAGTCACGCTAAATTAGCACAAACTATTGTAGACAAAATCACTCAAAAGTATGAGCAAAATGAATAAAATTAGCGTTTATTTTACGACATCTTAAATAAAAAATTAAATAATAATCTTACGAACCTTTGGTTAAAACAACAATTATGAGCAAAGACATAACTAGAGTAACAGGTATTGGAGGTGTTTTCTTCAAAACCGAAAATCCCAAACAAATGAATGAATGGTACAAAACCCACCTCGGAATTCCTGTTGGAGATTATGGATGGTCGTTTGAATGGAAGGATAAGAACAACGAAGATGGTATGACACAATGGTCAACTTTTGATGCAAAGACAACGTATTTCGAACCCAGTGAAAAACCCTTTATGATGAACTACCGCGTAGCAAATTTGGAAGCATTATTGAAGACATTACAAGAAGAAGGAGTAACTATTGTTGGCGAAATGCAAACCCACGATTACGGAAAGTTTGGTTGGATTATGGATCCGGAAGGGAATAAAATTGAACTTTGGGAACCCATGTGATGGTTTTGTATAGTTAATTTTTTTACTTTTATGTTCTAATAAAAAACAAATAATCAAATGGAAGTTATACCACCAACCGAAGAATGGAACAAACCACAGCCGCCACAGCAAGACAACAAACGTGTTTTGACTGGAGTTTTGGCAATTATTTTAGGAAGCTTAGGTGTTCATAAATTTGTTTTAGGCTACAATAACGAGGGATTTATATTATTGGGTCTTACAATTTTCAGTTATTTGACCATGTGTTTTATAATTGGTGCTTTTTTAGTATGGATTCCCGGCGTAATTGGCTTAGTTGAGGGAATTATCTACCTCACCAAGTCGGATGAAGAATTTTACCACACTTACCAAGCCAACAAAAGAGCTTGGTTTTAAAAAATAAAAAAGCTCTGATTTTTTTCAGAGCTTTTTGTTTTATAATAGGGCTTTCTTAGTTACTATCGTACCATCTTGCAAGTGAATTTTCAGTACAACCACTTGCTCATGTGTTCCATTTTTAAGCAATTGCACTTGTGTTGATTCACATTTATCTTTGGTCAAAACCACTCGTCCTAAAACATCATATACTTCAATTGTGTTGATTACTTCTGAAGCAGTAACTGTAGCTGTAGTTTCGTTTGTTGTTACAACCACCGCGTGATCTACATCAAAAGTGGGGTTGGCAAGGGTGTTGTTTGTTGTGTAACGCAATTCGAAACGTTGGTTGAAGGTTCCTTGTTCTGCGCTAAAGACATATGGATTGGTTTTTAGGTTGTGTACAACATTCAATAATTTATCTTCCAAATACACCTCTTGATTTGTTTCGAAAATACCATCTACTGCAGCAATAGCTATGGTATAATTGCCTGCTGTAGGTATTCGAACTCCAATTTGAACCCTGTCATTGGAATCAAATGGGAGCGGTCGCCCTTGAATAGACATGTATGCACCATCAATAAGGGAATAAATGTTTTGCGTATTTACTACAGGCCCATAAGCATCATACAAACGGTCTTTTCCCGTAGTAGCGCCATCCACATAACCTATTAACGTTCGAATAGGATAGTTATTTTCGTTAACTAAATCCAACCAAATTCTGTTTCTGTCTGACTGATTTTCACTGGTTACTGTAGCGTTGTTAGCTCTATAAAATTGCCAATTGGCATAAGTACGATTGCGCATAGTGTTGTTAAATTGAACCGTACTTGAACTAGCAGGGCCATCGTTCATCAAAACAAAAAACGCTTGTCCACCAGCAATAAAACCATTAAATCCAGACGGACCACTCACCGTACCTGTTCCGTTGTGGGTAATGTAATCGTTTGAAGTATAATTGTATTGGAATGTTCCATAAAACGGGTTAGTCGAAGAAACAGGTAAAGTACCGTGTGTCCATAAACGAACAGCACCTTCAATATTGGTATTAGCATTTAAAAATGCCAAAGCGCTGATGGAAGAGGGATAGGGGTTTCCAATCAAATTCCAATTATCATCATTCACCGTAAAAGGCACTCCGTTTACACTGGTAAAAGTTCCCAAGTTGGCAGGCACCATTATTCCTCTAGAGATTGGCACGTTAATTACACCATTGTTTTGTTTTCCTCCTGAAAAAGTTACAGTCAAATTCTGGAAGGAAGCGTCGTCAAAAGTGTTGGGGCCTCTCACGATATAACCTTGTCCCGCATTCATTGTACTTCCAGCGGCACCGACCCATGTTCCAAATCCGCCATTGAAATTCGAAGCCGCAGGAGACCAACTCCAAATTAAGTTGGTAGGTGATAAAGGGGAGACGTTATTAATGTTAAATCCTTCAATAGGCGATGACCAATAGATGTAGTCACTTTTTCGAAGGGAAGCAATTCTTTCGTACGAAATAGTTCCTGTGTTAATGGCATCATCATTTACTTGTACCAAACTGCCATCGTCTGCTATAAATAACGAGCCGTTATTGGTAATATTACTTTGACTTTCAATGTAGTTATTAGCCGTAATTTGAACTGTTCTTCCAGTCCTAATTTCACATTCACACGCTTGCACATTTCCGTGAATTGAGGTGTCATAATTTCCATCAAAAACAGCTTTAGTGCTTGTGGTTGGTGCGCTCGGAGACCAACTTGTACCATCCCAAACCGAAGATACAGGTAGTTGTCCTTCAATTCTAATATCGTCTATAGCCCAAACTTCATCACCGCGATCTACAGCTACTGTAATTCGAATGAGTAAATTAGAAACCGAGGGAAGATTTCGAACATTAAAAGTAGCAATACCATTGGGTAATTCGGCATTACCATTTCTAGTATCAATTGTGGCTCCGTTGTTGGTTCCTGTGTAATAAGCGTTGAACACACCAGTAGCATTAAAGTCCCAACGCGAATTGGAATAGGCTCTTAAAACCGCCTCAGTTGACCAGTTAGTACCGCCATCAATACTCGTTTCTACTTGTACAAATTCGTTAATATCCAAACCTTGCGTTGTCCCAGTTCGGAATGCACCTACCTTTAACGATAAATTGATGTTGTTGTATGCACTTACATCTATCGGAGACATAGTTACTACAGTAGTTTCTGGAATAGAAGTTCCAATACCTGCCATTTGTAACGAACGTGCACCAATAAAACCATTTCTTGGTCCCGATCCATTATCATACGCTCCTCCTGCAAGAGTTGTATTTCCAGTGGTTGTGTAGGTATACCCATACGTGGGTGTTGCAGGTGTAACTTCAAAATCTTGAATGGCTAGCGTTTGGATGGTATTGTTTGTACAAGGCGTAAATACGATGCCATTTCCAGAGATAGCAAAAGTGAAGATAGGATCAATGGGTTCTGGAATGGTTCGTGCTGCATCGGTAAATACACTGAATGTTACCGTAGCATTTTTTATTCCAGTTGAGGTAGGAGTAAAGTTTAGAGTAAACGACGTGCTGTTCCCAGATGCCAGACCATTGTTGGTGGGATTGGCGACAATAGTAAACATAGAAGCGTCAGCTCCAGACAGCGTGACATTTGAAAAATAAGTTGTTATTCCGGATAAATTACTGATTACAAATGTGTTTTGTTTTATTCCAGTGGTTACAGCTACTGAACCGAAATGGGTCAAATTGACGGTAGATGTGGTGGTAGCTCCTTTAACTATATCGTTGCCATTTCCGTATACGTAAATGTTATTTGTACCTTTTGCTGTTCCACTGATGTTGAAATTGTATGGGTTTTCATCAGTGTCGTTATTGGCAATTACCACAGTGGCGTTTTTGGCACCAGGAGAAGTGGGGTTGAATGTAATATCAAAAGTGACAGAAGCACTTCCTGAGATGACACCAGTTGATGGTTGTACTGTAACCGTAAACATGGAAGCGTGTGGTCCTGTAATTGTTACAAATGGTGCTCCCGTAAGGGATAATGCAGTAGAACCTAAGTTCTCAATGGTAAAAGTTCTAGTTACAGTACTAACTCCTACCGTTGCTACTCCAAATGCGGTCCAATTGGTGCCAATGGGATAAATGCTATTATCTGGAATACTTTGTCCATTTCCTCTCACATTGATATCCACAGAAGCCACGAGGGTTCCATTTCCTTGAATCAGGAAATTATAAGGGTTTTCGTTGGCATCATTGTTCGCAATTGTTAAGGTTGTGTTCCTTACACCAGCGGCACTTGGTGTAAAAGTCACTGTAAAATCCAATGAAGTTCCTGCGGCAATGGTGGTAGGAAGCGTAATTCCAGAAACTATAAAGTCGCCAGTATTACCACCAACCATGGTGATAGATGAAATGTTTAATACTGCATTTCCTGTATTTTCAATTCTAAAATTTTTAGATTGATTGCCCGGAATAACCACGGTGGCAAATAACGTGTTGTCTGTTCCCTGTGGAGTGGTGTCGCCATCTGCTATAGTTGGATTGGTTCCTATTACCCCGCGAACATTCATTTCGGGCGCGATAGAAGTGGAACAAGTTGTGACAGGGATGGTTGCTAGTGTTCTGTAATTTAAAGTAGTTGGATCACTCAAATAAGAACTATAAGGAACTAAGGAAAAAAAATAGGTTGTACCTCCATTTAATCCTGTTGCCGAATACGTTGTGGTTGTGCCAACGTTAGAAGTATACCCGTGTACAATTGCATCACCGATAACTGCTCCTGCCGTATACAACGTTGCATCTGTGGGAACACCAGTGGGTGCTGCTCCAATTCGATAAAGTATAACATAACCATCACCACCAATAGTATTGGCAGCACTAAAAGTCAAATTAATTGTTGTAGCTCCTCCTGTTGAACAAGTGAATGAGGCCGCATGAGCAGTAGCCTCTGGTGCCAAAGTCCTAAAAGTAAAACTCTCTGGAGTCGTGGTATTGTAACAAATATTGGTTCCTCCACCATTATACGAATAAACCGTAACCGTATATAGGGTTTCGGGTAATAAGCCCGTAATTCCAGTTACAGATGAACCATTACTTCGGTAAATTACTCTGTTATTCACATCAATTTGACCTGCCAATCCCCATGCTGTGTTCGGGTTGTAGTTGGTGCCATTAACAGGCAAAGTATTGGCGCTAGCAGAGGGACGAATAACTACGATTGAGCCTGTCGAGGTAGCGCCAGGAGTCCATGAAACATCTGTACCGTCAACAGTTGTATTGGTATTGGTTACGGATGATACCTGCGTGGTTGGGGTGGTACAGGGTGCTGTTGAAACCGTAATCCCGTTCAATTGAACATTGACTGCATTTGTTGCCGTATCTAAACCACCTGTTCCTGTAGTTGCTGTTGCACCATATCCGTAAAGTCTAAAAGTGGTGGCAACAGTAATATTGCTGATTCCCGTTATAGTGATAGTATTTGAAGCAAAAGCACCCGTTACAATTCCGGTTACGGTTCCTAAGTCGGTAGTAAAACCATCGACCGATGAACGTAAAGTAACACTAGAAGGTCCAGTGCCTGATCGATCCCAACTAAAAACAAATGATGTGGGAGTAAATGAATAGCCAACATTAGGAGTTACGATAAACTGAATGTAATCATTGCCCGTGATAGATTCGGCTAAAGTTGTTGGATTGGTGTCGCCTGTATCAAACCAGTTATTTCCTCCAAATCGATTGCCATTGGCAGCAGCAGTAACTGAGCCTAAAGTAAGGTTAGATGCACTGATGTTTGGATCGTTGTATACACTTGGTTCGGTTGTTTCAGTTCCAGCATTTCCAAATGTATTCCATTGCAACAACTGACTGTGTGAAGATAAACTAACGAAAAGCGCAAAAAATAAAATTCTAAATTTCATTTTTGTCAATGAATTATAGTTATAAATAATGAAATGATTTGGGGCTACAAATTTACAGCTAATTTGCACAATTTCAATATCTTTGTATTACCAAATTATTAACAAAAAGCCTGCCATTTTAACGTTTTGGACTCAAAATCAATTAGTTCTGTAGAAGTAGTTTTACAAAAGTTAGAATATTATTGTTCGTACCAAGAACGGTGTCATGCCGAGGTAGAAGAAAAACTGCGTAGCTTTAGTATTTCTGAACACCAACGCAATACCGTAATTGTTCATCTAATTGAACATAATTTTCTCAATGAAGAACGATTTTCTTCTGTATTTGCACTGAGTAAATTTCACCAAAAAAAATGGGGAAAACTGCGCATTAAAAACGAATTAAAAGCGCGAAAAATTTCCGATTATTTGATTCAAAAAGCGCTGAAAGAAATTCCAAGTGAAGAATATGAATCAGCATTTGATTTACTTTGCGAAAAGCATTGGGAAACCCTCACCGAAAAAAATACGTTAAAAAAAAGAAAGAAGTTTTGCGATTACCTGCTTCGCAAAGGTTGGGAAAGCGATTGGGTGTATGAGAAGGTGAAAAAACTAGAGACGGAATTCTAGGTTATAGGGTTGTAAAATTAGTACTTTGAAAGTAAAATACTCACTGCATTTCCGCCAAAGCCTACCGCGTTAATGAGCACTTTGTTGATTTGTTTTCTCGGTTGTTGTTTTTCGGCAAATGGTACTGGAATAAACTGGTTGTGTTGCATCATTAAAAGAGCTAGTTCTAAGTTTAACATACCTGAAGCACCAAACGTGTGCCCGATTTTCCATTTATTGGTAGTGAGCATTGGTTGGTGTGTTCCGAATACTTTTTGAATGGCTTTGAATTCGGATTGGTCGCCTTTGAGCGTTCCAGGAGCATGCATCACGATGGCGTCGATTTCTTCTACAGCAGTATTTTGAAGAGCCATTTTCATTGATTTTTGAAAACACTCGGCTTCATCTGAAATGGAAATATTGTGTTCCAAAGTGTCTGTGGCATAGCCAATTCCGGTGATGTAGGCAAGGGCATTTTTCTGTTCGCCCAATTCCAAGCATGCTACTGCTGCTGCTTCACCCAAAACCATTGAATTCTTTGTTTTGGATAAATCCAATGCGCGACAAGGCCACTGATCGGATTCCTTGGAATAGATTTTCAATGCTTGCATTTGCGCAATGGTAAAGGCGGTTAGAGGAGCCTCACTGCCACCCACCATAAACCGATTTGCCATTCCTGATTGCATCCAAGCGACTGCATTTAAAATGGCATGCAAAGCCGTTGAACACGTTATCGAATGCGATATTTCGGGGCCATTGTTTTTTAAATCGTGTGCCACCCATGATGAAATATTGCCTAATGTGGTGGTGGGAGAAGAAAGTGTGGCGGTTTTACCCGTTTGTAAAAATTCTTCGTGGTATTTTTCAAATAATTGTGTGGCGCCTCGAGACGAACCGATATTTATTCCGAAGGCATCGCCTTGATGCCAACCCGCTTTTTTTAGTGCTTGGCGCGATACTAAAATAGCTAATAAAACCGTCTCATCGAGCGATTTGTACTTGCTGTCTTCTCCTTTGAGAATGTCTATTTGATTTCTTATTTCAGGCGGGATAACAGCTACAAACTGATCTTTGCCTCCGATTTCTTTGGTTTTTATTAGTGTGTTTTGGGTAAGGTAATTGTTCCAAATAGCATCAGGTTGATGGCCTAATGGAGAAATGGAAGAGAGCGATGTTATGGCGATTTTCGTTTTCAAAAATTCAAATGGTTTGTTGTATAGCCCCGACCTGCCTGCCGGCAGGCAGGTTGAAGCGGCGCCGTGCAGAGCGGAAAGCGGGAATTACGATGGCTGAAAATGCCCAAGCTATTCGCTCCTAATAAAAAGACAAAATTACACTATTTCCAGTGCCTTTTCAATGGTCTGATATACTTTTTGCAATTGACTTTCGGTAATGATATACGGCGGCAAAATATAAACAGTATTGGCAACAGGTCGTAAAAGTACCCCGTTTTCAATGAAAAAAGCATACAGTTTGTTGCGTAGGTTACCGTAGTAGCTTTCGGTTGAATTGGTTTTGATTTCGAGAGCAAAAATGACTCCAAGTACCCGTGTGGTTTTTACTTTTGGATGGTGTTGAATGGTTTTCTGAAAAGCCAAATGGTGTTGGTGAATGCGCTCAATGTGGTTTTGTATTTCAGGGGTTTGCAACAACTGTATACTAGCCAAAGCCGCTGCGCAACCGGTTGGATTGGCTGTAAAAGTGTGACCGTGAAACAACGCTTTATTGATGTCGTCGTTGTAAAATCCGTCGAAAATTTCTTGTGTAAATGAGGTAATAGCCATCGGAATTGCTCCGCCAGTTAAGGCTTTAGACAAGCACATCATATCGGGTTTTTGTACCAAATAATCAGAGGCAAACGTTTTGCCTGTTTTTCCGAAGCCTGTCATCACTTCATCGGCGATGGTGAATACGTTATTTTCTTTGCAGATGGTAAGCAATTGTTCTAATATAGCTGAAGAATACATCACCATTCCGGCTGCTCCTTGTACTAATGGCTCGTATATAAAAGCGGCATAATCATTGGTTTTGACCAGATCTTTTAATGTATCAAGGCATTTATTTTCGTTGCCTTCGGTTGGAACGGGAATGCGGGTAACTTCCAACAAAGAACCCTGAAACGCTTCGGTAAAAAAAGTAATTCCACTGGTTGCCATAGCCGCGAAGGTGTCGCCGTGAAAAGCGTCTTCAAAGGCAATGATTTTGGTTTTCTTGAGGCCTTGGTTGTAGTTGTATTGCAAAGCCACTTTAATGGCTACTTCTACAGCAGTTGAACCATTGTCAGAGTAAAATAACTTCTGCTGGTTGGAAGGGAGTATTTCTATTAACTTTTCAGACAACAAAACCGCTGGTTGGTGTGTAAATCCGCCAAAAAGGACGTGCTCTAAAGTGGTGAGTTGTTGGTAAATTGCATCGGCAATTACGGTATTGGAATGCCCGAACGGATTGACCCACCACGACGCAATGGCATCAATGTATTCTTTGCCGTTTTCATCCCAAAGTAGTGCATCTTTTCCTCTGACTATAGCCGGAAAATCGGGCGCTGTTTTGTGTTGCGTATACGGATGCCAGTTGTGTTTTTTATCTCTTTCGGAAAGGTTCATTTTTTTATAAAAAAGAAGAAAGAGGAAAGAAAAAAGACTTTAACTCTTCCTAAAATTGAAACACAAAGATACACATTGAAATTGTCTTTTCTCTTGTTTTACATGTTACAAACTCAAAAGAGTATCTCTAAAATTATCGGCGTAATAACGAATAACGTTTTGATCAAAATACGGCTCATTATCAATGCGACCAATTAGTTTAGCACCTGTTTTTTGCAGGATGATTTCTTCGGTTGATGGATGCTCATCTCCTGAAAAAAGGATTCCAGCTACATCTATTTTTCTGCTTTTCAAGGCTTCAAAAGTAAGCAAACTGTGATTGATACTTCCTAAATAATGACGCGAAACCACAATTACTTTATAGTCTTTTTGAATTAAATCGACTATACAATCTTTATCATTAAGCGGAACTAGTAGTCCGCCAGCGCCTTCAATCACCAAATGATTTTTGGTTTTAGGCTCGGTTATTTTTTTTAAGTCGATGGTAATTCCGTCGATATTTGCAGCCAAATGCGGACTCGCTGGGGTATTTAATTTATAGCTATTGGGATGAATGATGGTTTTGTCATTAGAAATGTAACCTTGAATTTTGTGACTATCGGAATTGTCTAAATCGCCTGCTTGAACAGGTTTCCAATAATCGGCTTCTAGAGCTTGTGTAACAATGGCTGAGGCGATGGTTTTGCCTACGTCGGTGCCGATTCCGGTGATGAATAGTTTCATGTTTTTTATTTAACCGCAAAGTTCGTTTTTTTTCAACACAGATTTAAGAAATTTAAGAAATTTAAGAAATCAAAGTACTTAACTTTTGTAAAATGGTCATAATTTCGGTTTCTGTGTTGTAGCTGTGGATGCAAAAACGCAGTCGTTCTTGCCCTTCGGGCACAGTTGGTGAGAGAATAGGTTTGACATCGAAACCGTTTTTTTGCAATTGATAAGCAATCATTTTTACTTTTTCGTTTCCCGGAATAATGGCGCATTGAATGGCCGACCCTGCCTGCCGGTAGGCAAGGTTACTGTACACGAAAAGTGGTTTTAATCCGAGTTGGGTTTTGTGTTCGTTGAAGAGTTGGATGTTGGTTTTGAGTTGATCAATGGTTTTTTTTTCGGTTTGCAAATGCTGGTAAGCTATTAGGATTGTGGCTACTGAATGGGGTGATAAACCTGTTGTATAAATAAAACTTCGGGCGAAATTAACTAAGTAGTTTTTGAGCTCGGTTGAACCTAAAATAGCGGCCCCGTGGCAACCCAATCCTTTTCCGAAAGTCATGATTCGAGCAAAAATAGTGTTTTGCAATCCATGATACTGAATTAATCCTTCACCTTGATTTCCGAAAACGCCCAAAGCATGTGCTTCATCGATGACCAAAAGGCAATTGTATTTTTGCGAAAGTTGCACCAATTGTTCAAGATTGGGTGAATCGCCGTCCATGGAGAAGACACTTTCGGTGACGATATACACTTCAACAAGTTCGGTTTGACACCGTTTGATGATAGATTCTAAATCGTTCAAATCGTTGTGTTGGAATTTGTACGACTTGGCTTTGCTCATTTGGATGCCGTCACGGATGGAAGCATGGCACAATTCGTCATACAAAATAACATCGTTGCGCTGCGGGACGGAGGCGAAAAACCCTACGTTGGCATCGTAACCCGAGTTGAAAATGAGTGCAGATTCGGCTTGGTGAAAGTGGGCAATATAGTCTTCGGTAATGGTGTACAAATGGTGATTTCCTGATAAAAGTCGGGATCCTGTGGCGCCGTTTATTTTGATGTTATTGTCTACAAGATACTGATGCGTTTGATTGAAAATGGATTCAGATTGGGCAAAACCCAAATAGTCGTTGGAAGAAAAATCGATTAAATCGTTGGCTACTGGCAACAGACGTAAGGCGTTGTTTTGCTCACGAAGTTGGAGTTTTTGTTGTAAGGATTGTGGCCATTTCTTCATAAGGCAAATGTAGTAAAGAATACCAAATGTTCAGCCCCGATAGTAGTGGAAAGCCTTTGGCTAACGAAAACTAGTTTTTAAGTAGTCTTAAAAAGCGACCAACGGAAGCTTGTTCAAGCTACATTAAAAACAGTTTGAGAGGCCAAAGTTTGGAACGTATAGCGGGAATAGCTGTATAAAAAAAGCCAAACATAACTGCTTGGCTTTATTAGATTTATTTAGGATTGTATTAGTCGGCTAACACAATTACTTTGTTATCGTTCATTTCGATAGTTCCGGATTCGATATCTAAAGTATAGTTTTGGTCGTTGATTTTAACGAATTTGTCTTTTACTTCTTTGTCGAATTTGAAACTTGCCGCTTCGATTTTCTCTGTGCCTTTTTTCAAGATCGAAACCACAGGCGCGTGATTGTTTAAGATTTGAAACGAACCGCTCACACCAGGCAAAGAAACCGACGTTACTTCTCCTTTGAACAATGTAGCTTCGGGTGATACTATTTCTAAAATCATTTTTAATTATTTTAAATTTTAAATTTTAGATTTTAAATTAATTTATAATTCAAAATTCATCATTTAAAATAGATTATGCTTCAGCTAACATTTTTTGACCGGCTTCGATTACGTCTTCGATAGTTCCTTTAAGGTTGAAGGCTGCTTCTGGCAAGTGATCGAGTTCACCATCGATAATCATGTTGAATCCTTTGATGGTGTCTTTGATATCAACTAATACACCTGGAATACCTGTAAATTGCTCCGCTACGTGGAACGGTTGAGACAAGAAACGTTGTACACGACGCGCACGCGATACGGCTAATTTATCTTCTTCAGATAATTCTTCCATACCAAGGATGGCGATGATATCTTGTAATTGTTTGTATTTTTGAAGGATTTCTTTTACTCTTTGTGCACAGTTGTAGTGATCGTCACCTAAGATAAGTGGTGTTAAGATACGAGAAGTAGAATCAAGAGGATCTACCGCAGGATAAATACCCAACT
>CAZAJH010000003.1:17749-24641 GCA_964485385.1 uncultured Flavobacterium sp. | reverse complement strand
TCGGAGGATTAGCGGTAACATCAATCACCTCTTGTGATAATTACCTCGATGTGAATGAAGATCCTAATAATCCCTTAGCAGAAAATGTTAATCCTGAAATTGTGTTAGCCGCAACACAAGTATACACTTATAATGTACTTGCAGGTTCGGTCAATGTTGACAATCCGAACGTGGTAGTTGATAATATGAATCAACTTGGGAATTTGATGATCAATAACTGGACACGTGACGTAGGTGCATCTAACTCAAGTTACTACTTTAACGAACACACATACAATGTAACTTCAGATTTTTATGCATCAATATGGGAAAATCTCTATTTAAGAACGTCTAACTATACTTTTATCCAAAAAACGGAAAAACCAGGGTATGACTATTACAAAGCGATTGCTAAAATTTTAAAGTCATTCTATTTCCAATATTTAGTAGACTTATATGGCGACATTCCCTACTCGCAAGCACACCTCAGAAGTGGAAATTTAACGCCTACTTACGATGATGATCTAACCATTTATCGCGATTTAATTGTTCAACTGGATCAAGCCATTGCACTAATTGATAACGCTCCTGCTGGCAGTTTTAACCCCGGCAACAATGATGTCATGCTACAAGGAAATATGACAATATGGAAAAAATTTGCCAATACTCTGAAATTGAGAATCCTTATCAGAGAATCTGGAAGAACTGCTTCAGCTAGTTATATTTCGAGCCAAATGGCGGCTTTACAAAGTAGCGGTGCTCAATTTTTAGGCCCAAATGATAACATTCGAATTAATCCTGGTTACACCGCTGCTGCCAACCAACAAAACGGATTTGCTTCTATGTTCTTAACAACCAATAATACCTTCAAAAACAACTGGTCATCTACAGCAGCAACGAAGTACACCATTAACTATTTATTGGGTACGAATGATACTCGAATTGGTAGAATTTACTCAGCTACATCAGCTGGCCCGAATACTTTCAACGGCCACCAACAAGGAGATGTATTGAATAGTTCGACCAATTATCCCGTTTCTCACGTTGGTCCAGGTTTATTGGCTGATTCTTCTCAGGATGGAATTGTTTTTACTGCTGCTGAAAGTTTATTATTGCAAGCTGAAGCAGTTCAAAGAGGATATTTGAGTGGATCTGCCAAAAACTTATACGAAAGTGGTATAACCGAATCATTTAAATTATTGGGATTAAACTCAAGTGAAGCGGCAACCTACTACAGTCAAGCTGTCAATCTTGTAGGATGGAATGCTTCTGCTGGAAATGAGATTGAAGCCATCATTAATCAGAAATGGATTGCGCTAAACGGCATTAATGGTGCTGAAGCATGGATTGAAAACACGCGTACTGGTTTCCCAAGTCACATTCCGCTTTCAACTGTTGCTACTACACCCAATCGACCTATCCGCTTGTTATATCCAAGCTCTGAAATTGCTGGAAATACAGCCAACGTTCCGCAGCAAAACGAATCCGATGCTTTTACGAGCAAAATATTCTGGAATCAACAATAAAAAAATAAATTATGAAAAATTTAAAAATATTCGTAGTGACGCTACTATCGTTAGTAGCCATTACCTCTTGTGTTGAAGATGACCAAGAAGACTTCAGCAAAGGATCTAAGATAGTAGGTTTTAGAAACGAACAAAATTCTTACATCTACACAGATGACAATATTGACCCGGTTTCAATTTTTGAAGCCATCAACTTTATTGGTGGAGGCGACGGAACTCCTTCCAAAGAAAATATTGCCATTTCATTTGCTGTTGATCCTTCAAGTACGGCTATTGCAGGTACCAATTACAGTATCAATGCTAGTGGAAATACTGTTGTTATTCCCGCTGGTGGCGATTTTGTTATGTTACCAATCACAGTTTATCCAGCTACATTACCTGGAAATAGCCCCAAAACAATCGTTATCAATTTAACACAAGTGAGTTCAAGTAATGCTGTAATATCAGATGCTAAAAAATCAATTACTATTATTATTGCAAAATGTGCTTCTAATTTGGCAGGAACCTATGCTTTAAATGTTACGCGCTTGGATAATGGTGCTGTTTATAATTTTCCAAATGAAGTGATTACAGAACTCTCGCTTGGTGTGTACGAAACGTCTACAACAGGTCCTTACGATGATTTGACTGATGATGGTGCTCCTCGAAATGGTTTTATCTTCAAAGATATATGCCAATCAATTGTTATTGAAGAACAATTTTTAGGTGATTTCTATTCTAATTTGGTCTTCGGAAATCCCGATGAACCTAACGAAGTAATACTCGATGATGTAACAGGTAATGTAGTCTCAATTACAATGAATTATACCATCACATTTGCTGCTGGACCCAGAAAATTCAGAGCAATTTATACCAAACTCTAAAAAAATAATCATGAAAAAAATATTTAAATTTAGCTATTTACTCATAGCCTGTATCGCATCGACAAGCGCATTTATAGCTTGTAATGATGATGATGAAGATTTAGGCAAAAAAGACAAACCTGTCTTAACGGCCAATGGACCAACAGATATAACTGTAAATGAAGGAAATAATGCTGTTTTGAAATTCAAATTAAGCAGGCCAATTAATGAACCTGTTCAGTACCGATTGGTTATTTTGAATGATCAGAGTACGGCCACCGACCAAGAGGATTATGTAATTCCAGGTTGCAGAAGTAATGACCCAGATTGTGTAGCGATAGAGGAAAACGGTGGACCTGTGGGCTATATTTTTGAAATTCCAGAATATACATCTGAATACGAGGTGAATGTGGCAACCATTTTTGATGATTTAAGTGAATTACCCGAAAAACTAACGCTAAAAGTAATCTCAAATCGAACGCTTTTGGGAACAGTGGGTGAATTGTATTACACTATCAACATCAATAATTCGGCTTCAGAGGATTTGAGTGTCCGATTCAATTGGAATGGAAGTTTTACATCAGCTGGTAACAATGTAGACAATTGCGCTCTTGACTTGGATCTAGAGTTATATGATTCAAATGGCGACTTAATCGATTACAGTTACACCAGTTGCCCAGAGAGTTTAACATTGGATTCATCAACTTTAGCAGACGGAACTTACACCTTGGTACCTAGTTTGTGGACTACTTCGGGTTACAGTGAAAACATCAACATACCTGCTTTTATCACTTTTATTAAGCCGGGTACACCATTTAATGAAACCTACGATCTTTCCTCATTCTTCCCCATGCAAGACGGCGGTTTAGACGATGGTAATTCAAATGCCTTTGTAGAATATACCATTGTAAAAGCTGGCAGTACCTACACCATTACAGATGATAACGGTAACATCGTTTTCCAAGGCAGACACGGTAAAAAATACCAAAGCCAACGAGAGAGAGTCTTAAGCCATAAAAAGTAAGCACTTATAATACTTTTGAGCCGCTACCCAAAAAGTAGCGGTTTTTTTTTACCTTTGTGGCATGGAAAAAGAAAACCAAATTTTCGGAATACGCGCAATAATTGAAGCCATCAATGCAAAAAAAGAAATCGATAAGGTTTTTATTCAAAGCGACGCTCAGGGCGAATTGATGCAAGAGCTAATCAAATCATTGAAAAAAAACAGCATTAATTTTTCGTATGTCCCTACCGAAAAACTCAATCGTTTAACGTCTAGCAACCATCAAGGAGCTGTAGCAACGATTGCTCCCATTTCTTTTGTAAAACTAGAAACATTGGTTGATACTGCGGTTGAAAGTGGTAAAACGCCTCTTTTTTTAATACTTGATCAATTGAGTGATGCCCGTAATTTTGGTGCTATTATTCGTACAGCTGAATGCACAGGTGTGGATGGAATTATTGTTCAAAAAACAGGATCCGCACCCGTTAATGGAGATACTGTAAAAACCTCGGCTGGAGCAGTTTTTAATGTTCCGATTTGCAAAGTAGACCATATCAAAGACGCAATATTTTATTTACAAGGAAGTGGGATAAAAACGGTGGCCGCCACCGAGAAAGCCAATACAACTCTTTACCAAATTGACCTCAACGAACCCGTTGCTATCATTATGGGAAGTGAAGAACGAGGCATCAATCCATCTGTACTTAAAATGGTTGATGAGATGGCCAAATTGCCATTAGTTGGTTCAATAGGTTCTCTTAACGTTTCTGTAGCTTGTGGTGCTTTTTTGTACGAAACATTACGACAAAGACAACAATCGTAAGTGCAGATTATTCCGTTTCTTTTTCTTTGAAAGTGTAAATAAACCGAATAGGTTCGGCTACAACCTCTTCATAATCAACCATAATTTCTTCTGGTTTTGGTGGATTTACGAAATTGCCATTTTCATCAAAACGTTTCATAAAAGGATCACTCATTGGATCAAAATCGGGTCTTTCCCAATCGTATCGGATTTCCTTCACGTAATCGGGTGTTTTGAATCGCATAGCAAAAACAAATCCTGTAATCAATCCGGCTAAATGTCCTTCCCACGAAATAGTCTTATCCACATCGGGAAAAACATACCAAATCATTCCTCCATAAAGCATCACTACAGCAAATGATAGTGCCATTAAGCGGTAATATTGTGTCATCATCCCCTTGAAAAAAATAAAAGAAACCAATACATAAATCAAACCACTTGCGCCTATATGAAAGGAGTCGCGACCAATCAACCAAGTAATTGCACCCGACATTACAATTCCGTATAAAAGAACTTTTAGCGATAAGTTGCGGTAGAAATAAATTAAAGCCGCAGTCAAAATAAAAAGAGGTAACGAGTTATTGGCTATATGACTCCAATTTCCATGAATAAAAGGACTCAACACAACGCCTCGTAAACCAATAAATGTTCGAGGTAAAATTCCGAATACACTCCAATTTGCGTTGACCACATCTTCTGCAAAAAAAACACCCCAAACCATCATCAACAGCAATGTTGGCACAATCCAAACCGAGGGTGTAAATTTAAAATAGTGATAATCGTTCAAAACAAAGTATTTTATACCATAAGCAATCAAAAATACAACCAATTATTTTTTAATGCTAATTTGTCAGTTTCAATTTGAAAATGAGATAATTTGAAAATATTTACTATAACACTTTAATATAATTAACTTTGCAAAAGTTCAGTTAATACCATTTCAAATGAAATCAATTAACCCATTTTCAAATTCCCAAATTTTCAAATTATAATGGAAGCACCTTTGGCCGAACGCATTCGTCCGCAAACCTTGGAAGATTACATTAGTCAATTACATTTGGTAGGACCTAATGGTTCTTTAACCCAACAAATTGCACGTGGAATAATCCCGTCAATGCTGTTTTGGGGCTCACCTGGAACCGGAAAAACAACACTAGCTCAAATTATAGCTAAACAAAGTAATCGTCCTTTTTACGAGTTGAGTGCCATAAATTCAGGTGTAAAAGACATTCGGGATGTGATTGAAAAAGCCAAACAAAGCGGCGGATTATTTACTGCCAAAAACCCAATTTTATTTATTGATGAAATTCATCGCTTCAGTAAATCTCAGCAAGATTCCTTGTTGGCTGCGGTAGAAAAAGGTTGGATTACTTTGATTGGAGCCACAACTGAAAACCCCAGCTTTGAGGTTATTCCTGCTCTTTTGTCACGTTGTCAGGTCTATATTCTAAATCCCTTTTCCAAAGAAGATTTATTAGCGCTTTTAAATAGAGCCATGCTCAAAGATCGCATCATTTCGACGAAAAAAATTAATTTGAAAGAAACTGAGGCTTTATTGCGACTTTCGGGAGGAGATGGAAGAAAACTATTGAATATTTTTGAACTCGTTGTAAATGCAAATACAGATGATGATGTAACAATTACCAACGATAAAGTGATGGAGCTGGTACAACAAAATACGGTTTTGTATGATAAAACGGGAGAACAACATTATGATATTGTATCTGCTTTTATAAAATCCATTCGTGGAAGTGATCCAAATGGTGCAGTGTATTGGTTAGCTCGAATGATTGAAGGTGGCGAAGATGTGAAATTCATTGCCCGAAGAATGTTAATTTTATCTAGTGAAGATATCGGAAATGCCAATCCAACGGCTTTCATAATGGCCAATAACACCTTTCAGGCAGTTGCCACAATTGGTTATCCTGAAAGTCGCATACTACTGAGTCAATGTGCTATTTATTTGGCTACATCTCCTAAAAGCAATAGCGCATATATGGCCATAGCTGATGCACAAAGTTTAGTGAAACAAACCGGTGATTTACCTGTTCCCTTACACTTAAGAAATGCTCCAACTCAATTGATGAAAGAATTAGGATATGGCGAAGAATACCAATATTCGCATAACTATGCCAACAACTTTAGTGAACAAGAATATTTGCCTGAAACCCTTTCCAATACTACCTTATACCAACCAGGGAACAATTCGAGAGAAAGCGCCACTCGGGAGTTCTTAAAAAACAGGTGGAGAGACAAATACAATTATTAAAAATTAACTACGGTATATCGTTCTGATACCAATTTTCCATCTTTGTAATAATCAAAGTACCAACCATCTGTTTTTCGGATAAAGACACCTTGAATTGTATTTCGTTCTGCAAAATAACAATCTGGACTGGATGTTTTAGAGACTGTCAGTATTAAATTTGGGATGGCTGTTGTGTTGGTTAACAATTGATAGCCGTTCTGAAAAGGTTTGGCAAAAAGTTCTATTATGTCGCCATTGGTAGCTTTACTACTATTGGTAGTTGTAGAAGATGCTGTAGCCCTATCTTTTGTGACCGCTGGCTCGACGACAGCTTGTCCTTTGCTGTTGTACTTGTATTTTTTTAGCTCTGGAAAATTATCCAAAGCAAATCGAACAGCTTCGTTGTAAGCTTTACCATAATCTTTCTCTCTACTCTTTCCCTCTGAAGATGAAGCAAGTATCTTTCCATTACAGTCTTTGACAACTATTTTT
>CAZAJH010000003.1:0-17739 GCA_964485385.1 uncultured Flavobacterium sp. | reverse complement strand
CCGCAAAGCTTCATAATATGCTGTAACGTATGATTTTTCTCTACTTTTACCTTCTTCTGATGTGGCTAATATTTGTCCCCTACAGTCTTTTAGTATGACTTTGACTTTCGTCAAAAAAAATCCCTTGTCATGAGTGATATCGACAAAGACTTTGTTGCACATATCACCTTTAAACTCTTCAGATTGAATATCTGTATCAAAATAAGTAATAAAACCAGACTTTTCCATATACATCTTTGTCAGAACATTCAATCTGTAATAATCATCTGTTTTGAACAAACTAAATTTAGCAGGAACCAAAGCATACTTATAATCATTCACGGTTTGACCCGAAGCTAGAATGGAAAATAAAAATACAAATGACAATACAATATTCTTTATCATAATAAACTTTTTATATGAGTTAGTTGAGTTATTGTTGTTACATCAATTGGCACTTCATTTTTCATAGGATTAAAAAATATAGCATCCATTCCAAAATCAAGTGCTCCTTTTACATCTGCTTCAATGCAATCGCCAATCATAATTGAATTTTCTTTTGAAGCATTAGCTGCTTGCAAAGCACATTCATAAATAAGCGGATGCGGTTTTTTTACTCCCGCTTTTTCTGAATGGGTTATGGTTGTAAAAAAAGCTGAAATCCCCGAATTGTGTATTTTCTTGTATTGAACTTCAGAAAAGCCGTTGGTAATAATATGCAAGGTGTATTTATCAAAAAGATAAGTCAAAATTTCTTCCGCACCTTCAAAAAGTTGATTGTTTTCAGGCAAATAATGGATGTAATCAGTGGCTATTTGATCAATTTCGGCATCAGAAATGGTAAAAGAAAGCGCGTCAAAAGTGTCTTTGAGTCGTTTATACCTCAATTGTTCATGACTGATTTGATCCACTTGATACAATTTCCAACAAGCATGATTAATCGGTGAGTAAACCCGTACAAACTCATTGGTATCGATGGAAGGATAACGCTCCTTAAAAATCTTGTCAAAAGCTAAGGTTGAATTGGTATCAAAATCCCATAATGTATGGTCCAAGTCGAAGAAAACATGCTGTATTTTGCCTTGAAACATGCTTTAATTGCCTTTAACGATGACCACATCATCAAAATTATATACCCAATCATCTGCATCGGTTTCGTTGTATCTGAAAACACCTTCCACCGTAACGTATTGATCTGTCTTGAGCTTAGGCGTAGTACCTCTAAACTTCAACCCAACAATACTCTCTGGTCCAGCCTTTCCACAAAAAAAACAAGCTGCAAAAACATTTTTGCTTATCGCATAACTTTTGCTATCTATAGGTACAATAAAACCTGAAATCAAAACTCGTTTCTTGCCTTTGGCTTTTACTTTATCGTTTACAATCGGAAATTGTACATCGCCGTATTTGGGGTGTTTCCTCTTTTCGTACTTGATTTCACCTAATAATTTCCAAGTGAGCGTATCACCTTTGACTACTTCTCCCTTGTAGACAGTTGTTTTTTGAGATGGGGAAAAACTAAGTAGTGATAATCCTGTGATAACAATAACTAGAATTAAAATTTTATTTCGCATTGGCTAATGTTTTTGATATGTTTAATCGATATGCTTTTATAGCTGGTATGAGCGCTGCTATCACTCCTACAAAAATAGTAGCAATTAAAAGCATTAACTCTTTATTCCAAACTATTTCCGATGAATGAAATGTCATTTTAAAATCGTCTTCCGCCGAATTGGAAATCAGTTGCAAAGCAAGTCTTCCAAAAATTGTTCCAAACACAAATCCAACGACACACAATAGCAAGCTCTCGAACAAAATTAGAGATAAAAGTTGTGTTCTACTCGCACCATTGATTCGAAGTAAAGCAAATTCGTATTTTCGTTCTTTCAATCGGTTGTACAAAGCAATAAAAATAGAAATCCCAGAGATGAGCATAATTGCATATGCCAAGTATTGTAAAGCTGTCAAACCAACGCCAAATAAGCTAAAAATACGATTCACTTCAATGGCTGGAGAAGCTGCTTGCATTTTGGTATTTTGAGCAATAATGCGTGGCCACATTACGATACCCATTTTATTTCTGAATTTCAATAAAACCGCTGTAATTTCCATATTAGGCTCATCCAATGTCATATCGTGATGATGCGAATGATCGTGATCGTGATTACAAGCTGCCGTATGAACATGCTCGCCTTCTTCATGAACATGACCTTCTTCTCCGTGTGGAGGGTTTTCTTCTTGATGTTCACCGTGCATTTGCCAAACGCTAGGAATGGTGCACAAAATTAAATTGTCAATTACTTTTCCTGTCGGAGATGCAATTCCAGTTACTGTATACGCATAATGATCGTGAACTTCTCCTTCAGCAGCATCACCGTGTGAACCAAAAAACTCGTCACCAATTTTTAACTGGAGCTTTTGAGCTATTTCGCTTCCAATGACTACTTCAAAATTCTTGGCAAACAACCTTCCTTTGGCTAATTTGGCTTGGTATTTTTCGAGGTAATCTGCATTGGTTCCAACAATTTTAAACCCTCTATAATTGTCCCCAAAAGCCAGTGGAATTGCCTTTTCAACAAAAGGGTGATTCATCCATACTTTGGCTGAATCGTAACTAATATTCCCTGTCGGATTGTCAATATGGTAGACCGAAGAAAGAATCAATTGCATGGGACTTCCTTGGGCTCCTAAGACCAAATCGACCCCATCAATATTGCTCGAAAATTTTTCTTCGAATTGTTTTTGTAATAAAATCAGAACCGTGATAATAGCCACACTTGAAGCCAATAATATGATACTTAAAAGTGTATTTAACGGTTTAAACCAAATGTTTCTCCAGGCCAATTTTGCAATCATCTCAGTTCAAATGAATTTGGTTAGCAAATAAATTTTTCAATCGTTGATCGTGTGTTACAATCACTAAAGAAGCGTTGTATTGTTGCGCTAGCTTTTTTAAAAGTGCTGCAACTTTCAGCGCATTTTCATCATCTAGGCTCGACGTAGGCTCGTCGGCCAACAGCAATTTAGGTTCATTAATTAAGGCCCGTGCAATGGAAACACGTTGTTGTTGACCCACACTAAGTTCGGCCGGTAATTGGTTCATTTGCGATGCTAAATCCAACTCGCGCAACAATTGCTTGGCTTTTTCAACCGCTTTTTTCCCCGAAGCGAGCCACGATGCCAAAACCACATTTTCCAATACGGTAAGCGAAGCTATAAAATGCGATTGTTGCAAAATGAGACCAATATTTTCACCTCTAAACTGATCTAATTTTTTTTCAGATAATGAAGTAATACTAGTTTCATCTAGGATAATTTCGCCCGATGTTGGACGAAGCAATCCAGCAAAAAGGTGCAGTAAAGTGGTTTTGCCTTTACCCGAATTACCCGTTATCAATAGAACTTCATCTGCAGCGCATTGAATGTTGGGAAAATCAAAATTCACCTTACTGTTGTAACTAAATGTGAGCGATTTGACCTGAAACATATTATCTTATTAAACTAGCGCAATTTAAACAAAGCAGATGTAAATAAGGTTAAAGATTACTTAAAGATTCGCTTATCAAACGGAAAATCTTCTTGTTGGACAATTTTTATCCGTTTAAAATCTTTGTGATGCGGATTAAGCAAATAATTGTATTCGCCTTTTACTACTGCTGAGGGCACTTTGATTAGAGCGTATTCGTTTAATCTTATGAGTTCATCACCTATTTTTTGAGTCGGGGCATTTTCGGGAAAAATATTCCAATCGGAAGGCAACTTTTTGGCATCAAAATTCAAAATCAAAATATCATCGGGCACATAAATAGTCAACATGCAAAATCCTTTTGGAAGGGTTGACAAAGTTAAGTGCACCGCAACTTCTGCCATGGCAAGAGCTCTGTTTTGGGCCGTGTACACTACTTCTGTACCTTTAGAATTCCAACGCGCACCTGTTATTGACGCTCCTTTTCCCGATAATTCGATGGGGAATTTTTTATTTTGCAAACGAAACAACTCCATCACACAAAAATTCCAAAATCAATTTTGTGCAATTCATTCATTACCATTTCTTTCCCGTACGAATCTTTTAAAAGTTCGAAAGGTTTTAAATTACCCAAAGCAAAATTAGGCGTATTGAGCCACATGTAAAATTGTTCTTCAGTATCAAAAACATCTTTACCCAACGAAGTTACCTCTGCCAATTCGAGAATCTTTTCAGAAGGAATCGATTCAAAAACATAATTGCTCTTGGTTTTGTTGCGCAATAATGTGCGTGCTGATAATCCTAAAAAATCAGCCCAATCTTCTTGTTTGAAAGGTGTTCTTTGCTTAATCAGTTCGTACAACTCATATGGTATTCCACGTCGAATGGAATGTACAATCAACATTTTATTGGAAAGAAAATTTTTATAGGTAATTTCCTTATCGACTATGGTCAAATTGGATTCTTTTCCCACTTTTGAAACAAACATACGAACTGCTTTATCCAGTTGAACATCTGAGTTGGCTACTAATTTTGACATAAAAAAGACATTTGTCACCAAAATTACGACATTTGTCTTTCACAACCAAACTTTTTTACAACATTCCTTCATCGGCAAAACTGTAATAACTGGTTTCAGTGATAATGATGTGATCAAGTAAAGTGATATCCAATTGTTGACAAGCCAATTTAATTCGTTTGGTAATTTGAATATCTTGCTCACTTGCTACTAACTTTCCAGAGGGATGATTGTGTGTGAGAATGATACTTGTTGCGTTTTGCTCAAAAGCCGTTTTAAAAAGCATACGAAGGTCGACAATAGTACTAGTCATTCCGCCTTTAGAGAGTTGGGCTTTGTACAAAACTTTATTGGAATTATTCAAATACAAAACCCAAAATTCTTCGTGTGGCAACTCGCCCAGCAAAGGAAGCATAATTTCAAAAACGGCTTTACTCGAAGTGATTTTGTTTGGATGCAACACGGGTTCTTCTCTTCGTCTTCTACCCAATTCTAAAGCTGCTGCAATGGTAAGTGCTTTGGCTTCACCTATGCCTTTGAACGAAGTAAGTTGCTGAATGGTTAGTTTACCCAACAGATTTAAATTGTTGTTGGTAGAAGCTAAAATGCGCTGACACAGTTGAACAGCACTCTCGTTACGCGAACCTGAACCTATCAAAATAGCTAATAACTCGGAGTCGGATAAGGCTGTTTTG
Source organism: uncultured Flavobacterium sp. (assembly GCA_964485385.1). Lineage (GTDB taxonomy): Bacteria > Bacteroidota > Bacteroidia > Flavobacteriales > Flavobacteriaceae > Flavobacterium. The sequence goes on along the minus strand of CAZAJH010000003.1, from coordinate 12,581 downwards.
CCTTTTTGTAGAAATTTTTCTCTCGGGCGATCATCTTCAGCCCATTGGTGGATTGGTATGTACATAGTCTTTTGGCGTTGATTGCTACAAAGTAATTTCTTTTTTTAATTACTTCAAAATAAATTACTTACAATTTTCGTTTCATCAAAAAGAAAAAACAATGAAAAAATTATTGCTACCTGTAGTCGTTTTGGCATTATTAAGTTGTAAAGAACCTCAAAAATCAGATTCCAACCAGCTTCTAAAAAAGTCGTTACTTGTTCAGAAACCCTTGTCATTTGAAGAAAAAATTGCGCGTGCAGCATTATCGATTATCGACCCCGAAGTGATTTACACACCAAATTATGTAGTCATCGGCTATCCAAATGGTGATGTGCCACACAAAACGGGCGTATGTACTGATGTAATCATACGAACCTACCGCCAACTCGGAATTGATTTACAAAAAGAACTACATGAAGATATCAAATCCCATTTTTCTGCTTATCCCAATCTAAAAAAATGGGGATTAAAAAAACCCGACACTAATATTGACCACCGAAGAGTACCTAATTTAGAGGTTTTTTTTACTAGAAAAGGACAAAAATTAGCCATTTCTTCTGATCCTAACCACTACAAAACAGGCGAAATTGTTACCTGGCTCATCAATGGAAAACTTCCTCATATTGGTATTGTAACCCATCTTAAATCAGCAGATGGTGTGCGCCCATTGATTGTACACAATATTGGCAACGGACAAATCATGGAAGATTGTTTGTTCAATTATCCTATTGTGGGTCACTTCAAATACGTAAAATAAATTGGCTTAAAAGATAAAATTGTGTTACATTGTAACACTTTTACCTTTTTTTATACCAATTATAGAAAATTAATTAATCTAAAAAATTATGAAAAAATTATCCTTATTTGTAATCGCATTTATTTTTACTTTCAACTTTGCTAGTTTACAAGCGCAAACAGCAGACGAAATAATCAATAAATACATTGAAACCATTGGTGGAAAAGAAAAACTATCTGCTCTAAATGGAGTTAAAATGGAAATGGTAGCCAATTACCAAGGTATGGAAATTCCCGTTGAAGTTACTACTACAAAAGATGGTAAAATGCTTGTAAAAATAAACCTTATGGGTAAACAAATGACTCAAGTAGCCTTTGATGGAACTACAGGTTGGTCTACCAATATGATGACCATGAAAGCCGAAAAAATGGATTCTGAAACTCTAGAAAACATGAAAAAAACAGCTGGAAAAGATTTTCCAGATCCATTCCTAGACTACAAAGGCAAAGGATATACTGCCGAATATGTGGGTAAAGAAACTAAAGAAGGCACTGAATGTCACAAAGTAAAGTTGACTAAACTACCTCAAACCATCAATGGAGAAAAAGTTGACGATGTGAGTTTCTATTATTTTGATACTGAAAACAACGTTGTTGTGGCATCAGAATCAGAAATCAAAGAAGGTCCGATGAAAGGTCAAATGGCAACGTCTTCATCAGGAAATTACCAAGAAGTAGAAGGCATTTACTTTCCATTTACAATGAACCAATTCGGACAAGAGATGACCATGAAAAAAGTAACTCTTAATCCGAGTATTGACCCTAAAGAATTCGAATTCAAAACCGAATAATTAGCTGTTATATGAAACATTTTAAGTATTTAGCACTTGCCAGTTTCTTCGCTGTTACTGCAAATGCTCAGGAGGATATTGTTTTAAAAGGAAAAGAACTTTATGGCGACATCAAAGCGCGTCAAATAGGACCCGCCATCATGAGTGGCCGAATCACTGATGTGGCGCAGCATCCAACCAATAGTCAAATTCTGTACATTGGTGCTGCTGGTGGTGGTGTATGGAAAAGCGGTGATGGTGGCGCAAGCTTTTCACCTATGTTCGACAAACACAATCAATCGATTGGGTGTGTTACGATCGACCCAAACAATCCCGATAATGTGATTTGGGTTGGAACCGGGGAAACATGGACTCGAAACAGTGTTTCTGCTGGTGATGGTATTTACAAATCAACTGATGGTGGTTTGAATTGGATTCATATGGGTTTACCCAAATCCGATCGAATTGCTGCAATTGTTATTGACCCTCGAAATTCAGATAATGTGTGGGTTGGCGTTTTAGGAGCCCTTTGGGGTGACAGTGATGAACGTGGTATTTACAACTCTAAAGACGGCGGTAAAACGTGGAATAAAGTATACGGAATTGACAACAAAACCGGGTGTGCTGATTTGGTTATAGACCCCAAAAATCCTGATGTGATGTACGCCAGCTTTTGGGAATTTAGAAGAACTGCTTGGTCATTTAACTCAGGAGGTTTAAATTCATGTTTACTAAAAACAACAGACGGTGGAAAAACGTGGAACAAAATACACAACGGATTTCCTGCTGGGAAACTAGGTCGTATTGCTGTTGCTGTTGCTCCTTCGAATCCAGATATTGTTTACAGTGTTATTGAGTGTGAAAAAGACAACCAAAAAGGAATGTACAAATCGACCGATGGCGGAAAAAACTGGAAACACTTGAACAGCGATTTTGCATTGGTTGTACGTCCTTTTTATTTTTCAAGAATTACAGTTGATCCGAGAAATCCAGATATTGTATACAAAGCAGGTTTGAACGGATCGATTAGCCGAGACGGCGGAATCACATTCAAAAATCTAGGAAACATGCATTCTGATATTCATGATATTGTAGTTGATTTGAATAATTCCAATCAAATTTATTGTGCTACCGATGGCGGCTTGTACCGCAGTTGGAATTATGGAAGTACCCTTGACAGGGTAAAAAACCTTCCTTTATCACAATATTACCATATTAGTCTAGACGATGCAGAGCCCTACAATGTGTATGGCGGATTGCAAGACAATGGTTCGTGGTACGGGCCTAGTAAAAGTGATGGAGGGATTGAAGCTCGCGATTGGGAATGTGTTGGTTACGGCGACGGATTTAGAGTATTGAAACACCCTACCAAAAAAATCATTTACAGTGAAATGCAAGGCGCAGAAAATATTTGGCGCTACAATATAGAAACTAAAGAGTTAAAAACCATTCAACCACTTCAAGAGAAGGGAATGGCTAAATTGCGATTCAACTGGAATACTCCAATTGTAACAGGCATTCATAATCCCGACAGAATTTACGCCGGCAGTCAGTTTGTTCATGTTTCAGATGATATGGGAGCAACTTGGAAAATTATTTCTCCCGATTTGACGACCAACAATCCTGCCAAACAAAATCAGGAAAATTCAGGTGGATTGTCAAAAGACAACTCTGGTGCAGAAAACCATTGTACTTTATTTACTATTGCTGAATCTCCCAAAGATAAAAATGTTATTTGGGCAGGTTCGGATGATGGAAATGTACAAGTAACACAAGACGGTGGTAAAACATGGACCAATGTTACTCTTAATATCAAAGGATTGCCGTTGAATACTTGGTGTTACCACATAGAAGCTAGTAATTTTAATGCGGGAAGTGCTTATGCTGTTTTTGACGGACATACCAAAAATGATTACCAAGCCTATGCCTACAAAACTACCGATTTTGGAAAAACATGGACTTCGATTATCACCAAAGATATAGACGGATTTACCCGAAGTATTCAAGAGGATTATATAAACGAAAACTTGTTGTTTTTGGGTACAGAAAAAGGATTATACATTACCGTTGACGGTGGGAAAAATTGGTCAAAATTTGAGAATGAAATGCCATCAGCTTCTGTTTTTTACATCGATTTACATAAAAAAACAAACGATTTGGTAATGGCAACTCACGGACGAGGTGTAATCATTTTGGATGATATTAGTACATTACGTCAAATCAATCAAGATGTTTTGAAAAAAGACGTACACTTTTTCCAAACGAAAAAATTTCCTATTGAAGAAGAATCCAGTTTTGGTGGAACGGCAACCGAGTTAGAATTTGTAGGACCTAATCCGAACACTGCAGCTCAAATTGTTTATTACCAAAAAAAGCGAAATACTTTTGGTAAAATGGAAATGGAAATCCAAGATATGAACGGGAAGAAAATTGTAAAACTTCCGGCAGCCAACCAAAAAGGAATCAATATTGTTTCGTGGAGTTTTAATGAAAAAGCACCTAAAAGTGCCCAAGGAAAAACATTTGACTTTAGTGGATTTACGGCGCCTCGAGTTCCTGCTGGTAAATACAAAGCCGTTTTAACCAAAGGAAAAGAAACCTACACACACGAATTTGAAGTGATTAATGACCCCAAAAGTGCTGTCACGCAAGCGTCACGCAATGAGCAATACGCTACTACTCGCATGCTGTTTGACAAAGTACAAGAATTGGCCTACATGGTCTACCAAGTGGATGAGATGATACGAGTAGCTGATGAATTGGCCGCTAAAGTTCCGGCGCTGAAAAAAAATAACAGCAAATTATCTGCGGATTTGAATGCACTCAAAAACACAATGGTAATAACCTCTGGAGACAATTACGTGGGATCAGCTGAAAAACAATTGAGAGAAAAATTGGGTGCTATTTATTCATCCATTGCTGGCCAATACGATGCCCCTTCTCCATCGCAAAAAGCCAATATTGATAATGTAATGGATTTATTCAATACAGCTAAAACCAAATTTGAAAGTTTAAAAACGAGCCATTCAAACAAATTGACTGAAGCTGCCACCAAAAATGGAATTGCTTTCAAGTTAAAAACAAGGGAAGAGTTTTTGGCTGAATAAGTAGTGAAATACAGAAAAGAAAACTCCCATAGCACTATGGGAGTTTTTTATTTTAAATACTACAGTAAACCAAAACGTCTGGTATAGCAACAATTGCTTCGCCAGTTCGCTCCGCTCGTGTGAGGCGGCATCCTTTGCGAAGCATGAGCAAAGATACAGCCGAAAGCGGGACAAAATGACTACTGAAAACAACTTTTGTGCTCCAAAGAAAACTACATCATTTTTTGAACCTCATCAAAATTCAATCCGCCGTAATTTCCTGAACTCATCAAAAGCAAAGCCGAATTATCGAAGTTTTGACTGAATAAAAAGTTTTTAAAATCGGCTGGATTGGTGTAGATAATCAAGTCGTTACGTTGAAACGATTGGGCAATTTGATCGTAGGTAACTTCTTGTAGTTGTTTGATTTTTACTGCATCGGGCGAGTAAAACACAACGGCTATATCGGCCGAATCGAGTGCGCCTTGGTATTGTTTTAAAAATTCGGCGTTCAAACTACTATAAGTGTGCAACTCCAAACACGCTATTAATTTTCGATCCGGATATTGGTTTTTGACTGCTTTGGTTGTGGCAGAAACTTTGCTGGGAGAGTGTGCGAAATCTTTATACGCCACTTTCCCTTTTCCCTCGGCTATTTTTTCCAAACGCTTACTTGCTCCTTTAAAACTGGCGATGGCTTCATAAAAATCAGCTTCATCAACACCCATATTTTGGCAAATCCATTTGGCTCCAGCTACATTATTCAAATTGTGCGCGCCAAACACTTCAATGGGCATTGGCCCTTCGGGTGTATCCAATAAAGTCACTCCATTTTCTACTGAATAACTTGGTGTTTGATACGGAATTTTCCGAATGGCATTAACCGATTCTTCCGCTACTTTTTTTACTGTCTGATCTTCTTCGTTGTAGACCAAAATGCCGCCTTTGGTTATTTGATTGGTAAAAATTTCGAACTGTTCCACATAATTTTCAAAAGTAGGAAACACATTGATGTGATCCCAAGCAATTCCGGATAACAATGCGATATTGGGTTGGTACAAATGAAACTTGGGTCTTCTATCAATGGGTGAAGAGAGGTATTCATCGCCTTCCAAAACAATAAAATCATTTTCGTGAGTCAGATGCACCATAGTATCAAACCCTTCCAATTGCGCACCCACCATGTAGTCTACTTCAATATTATGATAATGCATCACGTGTAAAATCATCGAAGTGATGGTTGTTTTTCCGTGAGAACCGCCAATAACCACGCGGGTTTTGTTTTTGGATTGTTCGAATAAAAACTCTGGATACGAATATATTTTTAACCCTAACTCTTGTGCTTTCAACAACTCAGGATTATCTGCTTTGGCATGCATTCCGAGGATAATGGCTTCAATATCGGTGGTAATTTTTTCGGGAAACCAACCCATTGCGGTTGGCAATAACCCTTTTCGTTCCAAACGCGATTGGGAAGGTTCAAAAATAGCATCGTCGCTTCCAGTAACATGATACCCTTTACTATGCAACGCTAATGCTAAGTTGTGCATGGCGGCTCCGCCTATAGCAATAAAATGTGTTCTCATTATTGTTTATGGTTTTTGGTTTATTGTTTATGGTTAGCATTTCAATCTATAAACAACAAACTGTAAACATCATTTTTCAAATTGTTCTTTTAATTGATTGGCTTTTGTTTTGTTTTTGATTTTATTCAAATACAAATGATAGAGTTTTTGAAAAGTAGTTTTTGAATTTCCTAGTTGATGTGCTTTGATGTACATTTTCTCTGCGTTGGAAAAGCGTTCAAAATATTCATCGATATAACCCTTGGCCAAATACCCATCTACTTTGGATAACGCCATGAGTTGGTTGGCGTACTTTTGGGCTTTGGCTTCACTTCCTCCAACAATTCCGGGCAATTCAATATACAACATAACCAAGGCCCAGCGTGTATCGATATGAGTAGCATCGAGTTCGGCTGCTTTGAGAAACGAATTTTCGATATCATCAATCAAGCCGACAGCTTTGAACTTATTGACTGACTTGGCTTTCATCCCTAGTGCACCACCATATTTGTAATGATAGTTAGCATTTTTAGGAAATTGTATTTTTAACCATTTGTAACGCAGAATAGCCTCGTCCCATTTTTGTTGGTGACCGGCTATATCTCCCAAATATTCAACTGTTTTGAAGCAAGATGGGTTTTGTTTTAAATAGCTTTCAAACAAGGGTTTAGCTTGCTCAAATTTTTTCATTTGAAACAACTGTTCCGCCTTTTCAAAATCGGTTTCAGCTTTCATTTGAAACGCTAAGAGGAGTAAAATAATTGGTAGTAATCGCATCATCAAGAGTTCTATTTTTCAAAAATAAGAAATGGATTTCGAAATTATGGTTTGTTTTAATAGAACTTAACAAAAGTTCATAACAATTTGACTAATTGAAATTAAAAATTGAGAATAAGGATCGTTTAGTTGGTCAATTGGAAAAACATAAAAAAACCGACTTAAATTACTAAGTCGGTTTCTTTATTTAATGAAAAGCTCTTCGAATTGGTATTACTTTACAATAGTCATTTCGTCAACAATATGTTTAGCACCAGAGAAATTTTCAATTACCCAAAGTACGTAACGAATATCAACATTGATGGTTCTTTGTAAGTTCTTATCAAAAATAACATCTCCGGCCATAGCCTCGATATTACCGTCAAAAGCCAAGCCAATTAATTCTCCTTTACCATTTAATACAGGTGAACCTGAGTTTCCTCCTGTGATATCATTATCTGTTAAGAAGTTAACATGCAATGAACCGTCTTTGTCAGCATAGCGACCGTATTCTTTATTTTTTTGCATGTCTAAAACACGTGTAGGTAAATCAAATTCTTGGTCTCCTTTTTTGTATTTCTTCACCTGACCAGCCAAAGTAGTGTAATTGTTGATTGTAGCGTCGTTGCGTTTATCAGCAGGTAACGAACGAACTTTTCCGTAAGTTAAACGTAAAGTTGAGTTCGCATCGGGGTACTTGATAGTAGCGATTTTTGATTCTCTCAATCCTTCTACCAACAAACGGAAAGAGGCAGAGTAGTCGTTTTGAGCTTTGATTAAATCTTCTGAACGATTCGAAAAATGTGTTGTCAAATCGTTGGACAAAGTATACAGAGGATCGTTTGTTAATAATCCTTCGCTTGGCAATTGAAGGAAAGCCTTAATTTTGTCTACAGAGGTAAAAACACTCAAATCAAAAGCAGCATTTACATATTTTGCAAAATCATTGTTGTTTTCATCTCCAATTTTTTTCACCATTGGTGCAATAGGATAACCTACAGATTTTGTTGCGTAAACATTCAATTGCGCAGCCAAAATATCCTTCTCGGCTGGAATATGTAGTTCTTTGAACATTTCTTCAGCCATTTCAATTATGGTTGGAGCCATTTGCGCGCGTTTGTTTGCATCCGCTTTTACATAATTATCCAATTGTCTTCCTAAAGTTCGGCTAATGGTACCAAATGAGGTAGTTCTGAATAATTGTTGTAAGTAATTATCATGACGCGATTTTTCGTTAGTCATCGCATAGTATTTGTTGATATTTGCTATTACATTACCGTATTTGGCTTTGTTAGCTGACTTGTTGGCCCATTTGTCAAATTTGGCTTCTTGAGCTCCTTTTGACTTGGCCGTTTGAAACTTAGTCAACGCGTCAATCATCCCTTGACGGTTTTTCCAATAGTTGGCAGTAGAAGCATATTTGGATGCATAAACCAAACGCAAAGCATCACTCTGGTCCATGTATTTTTTCATTTGATCCATTCCGGTTTTAGCTCCTTCTACCCATGCCGGATAAGCAAATTTTACATTTTGCTCAATTCCACCAGCTGGCATCCATCGGTTGGTGCGGCCGGGGTAACCCAAAATCATAGCAAAATCATTTTCTTTTACACCATTGATATTAACAGGTAAGTAATGTTTTGGTTTTAAAGGCACATTATTTTCAGAATAATCCGCTGGGTTTCCATTTGCATCCGCATACACGCGAAACATTGAAAAATCAGCTGTGTGACGTGGCCACTCCCAATTGTCAGTGTCACCACCAAATTTCCCTAAACTTTCTGGAGGAGTTCCTACCAAACGTACATCTTTATAATCCTGATAAACAAAATAATAAAATTCATTTCCTTGAAAAAACGAACGAACAGAAACCGTGTATTTACCTCCTTCGTTATTTTCTTTTTCGATGGCAGCAATTTCAGCATTGATAGCCTTTTCTCTATCAGCTTCTGACATAGATGGGTTAACTTTTGCTAAAATTCGTTTGGTACAATCATCCATTCTAACGAAGAAACGGACAAACAAACTGGCTGGCTTCAATTCGGCTTTTCTGTTGTTGGCCCAATAACCATCCTTGAGGTAATTTTTTTCTGCTGTTGACAATTCAGCAATAGCATCGTAGCCACAGTGGTGATTAGTTAATACTAAACCATCTTTAGAAATCAACTCGGCCGTACATCCTCCGTTGAATTGTACAATAGCATCTTTCAAACTATGGTTGTTGATACTGTAAATTTCTTCGGCTGTCAATTGCAAGCCCATTTTTTGCATATCGCGGTGGTTTAAACGCTCGATAAACATTAAAAACCACATTCCTTCGTCTGCTTTTACGCTTACAGGAATAAGCATGATTCCAGCAATTAAGGATAAAATAATTTTCTTCATGTTGGTAAAATATAAAATTAATTGAATGTTAGTTACTAGTCTACAAAAACAGTATTATGTTACAACTTTTGACAACTATATTTTGTTTGTGTTGCGAAGGTATTATTTTTTTGAAGAGATGAGTTATTTATCTATTGAAAACTAAAGCAAAAAAGTAAACTTTAACTTATTTTTTAGAATAAAAAAAACAGCTGAAAGAAACTTACAGCTGTTTTAAATTTTATAATTGTTTCAGAATTACTCTACCAAAATCTTTTTAGTAAGAGTAGCTCCGTTACTTTGGATAGTAACAAAATACAATCCACTCAATGTGTTATCAATTTGAATGTTTTGAACCAAATCTGTTGTTTGGTTGAACTCGGTATTGTAAATTTCTCTTCCTAAGGCATCGATAATAATCACGGTGTAGTTAGGATTTACTTCTTTCAATTGTATAGCAAATGTTCCTTTATTTGGGTTTGGTGCAATTGAAAAATTACTTACAATAAAATCGTTGTTAGCAAGTACGTTAGTAACCAATTGAGAAGAGATGGTATTATACCAAGCGTTCATTCTGGTTACTTGTCCAGCTGTAAACATGTACATACAAGAATCTTGAACATAATCCATATAGTTCATTGTCAATTGTGTAGTTCCACAACCAGTTGAAACGGAACCAGGAGGACTACATTCATAATATGGAGTATCAGCAGCTGGAGTATCACATACTCTATCGCCTGAAGTTGCACAGTTTGCACCATCACATCCCTGAAAAGTATGGTTTAAGTTGAAGAAATGGCCCAATTCGTGGGTTAGAGTTCTGCCTAAGTTGTAAGGAGCAGCAGGCACGTATCCCGAACAACTTGATGGCGTTCCTGTCATTGTAGCTCCAAAAGCATTATTATCCATTACTACGGTCATCCCAGCCGATGGCGCACCACCAAGAGGTGAATATCCTAAAATACCATTACTTAGGTTTCGAACTACCAAATTACAATAACCAGCCCAAGTTGTGTCTGAATCTGCCCCTGACAAGAAATCAGTTCCAAAAGTTATAGCCAAAACACCATTGGCCAATCCAGTTCCAGCTGGATGGTTTTGCGTAGCAATCTCCCATGAAACATCCATATCACCCACATTAACACCTGGATAAAATTCACTTGCAGCAGTCCATAACGAAATATCCGCATTGGTTGCATTGTAATCCGCATTAAGGATATTAACTTGTCTTTGTGCTAAGAGTCTCAAACATTGTTTAACAGTTTCTGTACTACCGTTCGATACAGATGGATAATGCACCGCAACAGGAATTCGTTTCAAAACAGAAACATTATTAGCCGACTGACCATTTCTATTGGCCTCAGCATCAAGCAATCGTTGAAGTTCAACTTCAAATTGTTGCTGCAAATCCAAGTACATTTGTCTTGTTTCTGGGTTTGCCATTAAGCTTTCCATGTAAGCGTTCGTGCCACACGTTCTTTGTTGTGCAACGGCAAACTGCGCTACTAAAAGAACTAGAAGTAATCTTATTTTCATAATCAGTTTTTTTTTAAAATTTGTCAATATTACGATTTATTTTTGATTTAAAACGCTATTTGTTAGTAAATTATTTATTTAACATTTGCCACAATTTATCTTTCAATTCTTGTAATCCTTGTTGTGCTACAGATGAAATAAACAAGTATGGCACTTTTTTTAACTCTTTATCCAATAACAACTTAAGCTCTGTTTGCAATTCTTGGTCTAACATATCGCATTTCGAAATAACCAGCAATTTATCTTTATCGAGCATTTCCGGATTGTAACGCCGTAATTCATCTAATAAAATTTCATATTCCTTTTTGATGTCATCAGCATCAGCCGGAACCAAAAACAACAAGGTTGAATTGCGTTCGATGTGGCGTAAAAAATAATGTCCTAGTCCTTTTCCTTCGGCAGCTCCTTCTATAATTCCGGGAATATCGGCCATCACAAACGATTGAAAATCGCGATAGGAAACAATACCTAAATTGGGTTTTAAAGTAGTAAAAGGATAGTCGGCTATTTTGGGCTTGGCCGAAGTTAATACAGACAACAATGTTGATTTTCCTGCATTGGGAAAACCCACCAAACCAACATCGGCAAGGACTTTTAACTCCAAAATCACATCGCGTTCTTCAACGGGCATACCGGGTTGCGCATACCGAGGTGTTTGATTGGTAGCACTTCTAAAATGCCAATTCCCTAAACCTCCTTTTCCTCCTTTGACCAAAACTTTTTCTTCATCGTGTTCTGTGATTTCAAAAAGTATTTCCTCTGTTTCTTGGTCTTTGACTACTGTTCCGAGTGGCACCTCCACAATTTTGTCTTCTCCATCGTGGCCAGTACTGCGGCTACTTCCTCCATCGCCACCATGACCTGCTTTAACATGCTTAGTGAATTTCAAGTGGAAAAGAGTCCATAAATTTTTGTTTCCCTTTAAAATTACGTGTCCTCCTCTACCACCATCACCGCCATCAGGACCGCCTTTCTCAATGAATTTTTCACGATGAAGATGCGATGATCCTTTTCCTCCTTTTCCGGAAGAAACATATATTTTTACGTAGTCTACAAAATTCCCTTCTGTCATTTTCTTATGATGTTCGGTGATCGGCGATTAGAGTTCAGTAGTTAATCATTCAAAAAACTTATAACCCGACGTTTTCACTTACTTTTTTTGTTATTTTTAAATAGAAATTATCCACATTCAGCACAATCTGAACACTGAATACTGAACACTGAATACTAATTACTTATCTTTTAATGTGGTGATTAAAACTTTATCGATTTTAACTCCGTCCATATCTAACACTTCAAATTCGAGTTTGTTCCAAATTAATTTTTGGCCTTGCTTAGGGATAATTCCTAATTCTGTAACTATCAAGCCACTTACTGTTGTTACTTCATAATCACCCGTTAAGTCGTCCATATCAAAATAAGTTAGAAAATCGTGTAACGAATAATGTCCGTCTACCAACCAAGTTCCATCTTCTCGAGCTACGATTTTGAACTCATCTTCATAAAAATCGGCGGCATCACCAACCAAAGCTTCTAAAATATCATTTAAAGTGATAATTCCTTGAAAAACACCATGTTCATCAGTAACTAAGGCGTAATGCACTTTTGATTTTTTGAAATTCTCTAGCGCTTTATAGGCCGAGGTATGCTCAATAAAATAAACGGGG
>CAZAJH010000002.1:0-24932 GCA_964485385.1 uncultured Flavobacterium sp. | reverse complement strand
GCTACGGATTAATGAGTAGTTACAATGCTATTGGAGGAAGGTTTAAGAAATTCTCTTATTATCTTTACAATCACTCAAGAAGCGCTGATGGATGGAGAGAAAACAGCGAATATACTGTAAGAAATACCCATGCTTTTGTTGAATATCGTTTTACAGAAAACACTAAACTTTCGGCAGAATACACCAATATGGATTATAAAATGCAACAGGCTGGAGGTTTAACCGATGAACAATTTAAAATCAACCCTCAACAATCACTGAGAAATCGAAATTGGTTTGGAACACCATGGAATGTTTTTTCAATCAATTTTGATACAAAAGTTAGCAAACGATTTACATCCAATACTAAACTTTTCGGTCTTATTGGCGAACGCAATAGTGTGGGACTTACTGATACTCCAGATAAAATTGATGCCATCATTCCTAATACAAATGATTTTAAAAACCGACGAGTTGACCGTGATTATTATGAAAATTATGGATTAGAAAATCGAAATATCTTCAAATACAAACTAGGGAAAATAAACAATAATCTTGCTTTTGGTGTACGTTTATACAGAGCTGATACCCGTCGTGCTCAAAATGGACTTGGTACAACAGATTCTGATTTTGATTTAACTATTAATGGAAGATTTGATCGTGATTTAAATTTTACAACAGAAAATGTTGCCTTATTTGCTGAAAACCAGTTTAAAATTACTGATAAATTTAGCGTAACACCAGGTGTGCGTTATGAATACATTAAAAATACAGGTGAAGGACGTTTTAAAATTGATAGCAATGGTGACGTTGCCTTCCCTAATCAAAACCTTTCAAGAAGCCAACCACTTTTTGGTTTAGGACTAGAATACAAATTGGAAACTACTAACATTTATGCAAATATTACTCAAGCATACAGACCGGTATTATTTTCAGACTTAACACCTCCTGCAGTCACTGATGTGATTGACCCCAATTTGAAAGATGCCGATGGTTTTAATGCTGATTTTGGTTTCAGGGGAACATGGAAAAAGTACTTAAATTTTGATTTTAGCTTATTTTACTTAAGTTACAACAATAGAATAGGTAGAATCACTCAGCTTAACAATGACCCAACGCCAAGCACTTTCCTTTTTGTAACCAATCTTGGTAAAACAGTAAATAAAGGAATTGAAGGATTTGCTAATTTAAACATAAAAAAAATTTTTTAAATTTAAAGACCATATTGTAATTTATATTTGTTTGCAACCATCAGCTTTATAGATAGTCGTTATACTGACTTTAAGAGATATAACACATCAGGAACTACTATAACAGTAACCAATTTATCCGGAAATCGCGTTGAAAATGCCCCGAGATACATCCACAACTTTGGTCTCTCATGGGGTAATGAAGCCATTTCGATAACGACTCAATACCGAATGTCTGGACGAATTTTTACAGATGCCAACAATACAGAAAATCCGTCTTCCAATGGTATCACAGGCTTACTAGACAAGTACAGTGTTTTTGATCTCTCAGGTGAATATAAATTCTTAAGAAATTACAATGTTCGCGCTGGAATCAATAATCTACTTGATGAAGATTACGCTACTCGTCGCGCTGGTGGCTATCCAGGTCCGGGAATTTTACCAGGTGAAGGAAGAACATTTTACATTTCACTAGGTGCAAAATTTTAACTTAAAAAGGTTCTCTTTTTTGGGAGAACCTTTTACTTTTGTATTATGAGTCTACAAGAAATACTTGCCAAACTACTTGTCGTTGCAGCATTTGGTTTTCTTTTGCGTCATTTTTTTTGGAAATCAAAGTCGAAGAAAAACTGCAGCAATGACAATTGTGGTTGTTCTTAACCCAAGGCAACATCAAGAGTCATCATCACGATGAATCCACCAATTAGTCCCAAAGTAGCAATGTCTGTATTCTTGTCTTGTTGTGTTTCTGGAATTACTTCTTCCACTACTACAAATATCATTGCGCCAGCTGCAAAAGCCAAAGCATAAGGCAATAATGGTGTAAAAAACGTAACAGCTACTGCACCCAAAACTCCGGCAATGGGTTCAACAATGGCCGACGATTGACCGTACATAAAACTCTTCCACCGACTCATTCCCATACGACGCAAAGGCATGGACACAGCTATACCTTCTGGGAAATTTTGTATACCAATTCCGATGGCCAAGGTCACAGCACCTGCGATAGAAGCCTCCGGAATTCCGGCTGCCACACCACCAAACAAAACACCAACCGCCAAACCTTCGGGAATGTTGTGTAAGGTAATGGCCAATACTAATAACGTGGTACGTTGCCAAGGCGACTTCATTCCTTCCGTTTCTTTAAAATTGATGTGCAAATGCGGCAATACCTTATCGAGTCCAAAAATAAACAAGGCACCCAACAAAAATCCGACTGCAGCTGGAATTACTTTAACAAATCCTTCGCCTTCACTCATTTCAATAGCAGGCGATAGTAGGCTCCAGAAACTGGCAGCAATCATAACGCCTCCTGTAAATCCCAACATACCATCGAGTACTGTTCGGTTCATTCCTTTAAAAAAGAAAACAAATGAAGCGCCTAACGCAGTCAAAAACCAAGTAAAAAGGGTAGCATACAAAGCCGCCAAAATGGGATTGATGCTCTCAAAATAGTGTATTACTGAATCAAACATAATTTATTGAATATATAAGTTAGTTGCTATTTTATGAGATATGGCGATAATTTGGTCGTTCAATTCTACTGTCAAGGTTTGATCGAAATCTTCAATTTCTTTGATCGTTATTTCTGTTCCTAAAGCAATTTTCTGTTTGTTTAAATACTTCAGAAATTCGGTTGACGAATCTTTTACGCCGACACAGGCATAACTTTTTCCTATTTGGGCTTCCGACAATAAGAGTTTGTTTTCCTTTTTGATGATTCCTTGCTCATTCGGAATCGGATCACCGTGCGGATCGTATTCCGGAAAACCCAAAAAAGCATCGAGCTTATTGATCAAAACATCTGATTTGATGTGCTCTAATTCTTCAGCTAATTCGTGCACTTCATCCCACGAAAAACCTAGTTTCTCCACTAAAAAAACTTCCCATAAACGATGCTTGCGCACGATCATTTTTGCCGCATGAAACCCTTTTTCTGTCAACGTAACGCCCTGGTATTTTTGGTAACTAACCCAATCTTTCTCGGACAATTTTTTTACCATATCGGTAACCGAAGACGCTTTGGTTTCTAGCATACTGGCAATGGCGTTGGTGTTGATTCCTTTTGGGGAAGCCAACGACAAATGGTAAATTACTTTAATGTAATTCTCTTCCGAATTAGTCATGGTAAAAAAAGTATTGGTCAAAGTTAAACAATATTTTTATATGTCAAAATATTTTTTTAGTTTTGTCTAAATTTAAATTTATGAAAGCAAAAATTACCCTTTTTTTAGTAGTCATTTCTTCCATACTAACGGCACAAGAAATAGAACCCATCCAAACCGATCGACCCGACCAAACCGAGACACCTGCTTTGGTTCCAAAAGGAATGTTTCAGGTTGAGAATGGATTTTCATTTCAAAAAAATGATGGGTCTTCCAACACCATTACAACGCCTTCAAGTTTATGGAAATACGGTGTTAATGAACATTTCGAATTGCGATTGATTACTGAATTTGCTATCGATGAGACGAATAATTCACGTGTTTCAGGTCTGAATCCTATTCTAATCGGTTGCAAAATTAAAATTGCTGAAGAAAAAGGTATTTTTCCTAAAACGTCATTTATTGGCCATATTTCGTTGCCAAATGCAGCATCAAGCGCATTTAAATCTGATTTTTTTGCACCCGAATTTCGTTTTGTTATGCAACACACCTTGACCAAAAAGATGAGCTTGAGTTACAATGTGGGTGCTGAATGGGATGGGTTTACACCCGAACCTACCTTTATCTACACGCTAGCAACAGGCTACTCTATAACCGAAAAATGGGGATCCTACATCGAACTTTTTGGTTTTGCACCTCAACAACAAACGGCCAATCACAGTTTTGATGGTGGATTTACCTATTTGATAAGCCAAAATTTTATGGTAGATTTGTCTGCGGGTGTGGGCATTACCCAAAATGCGCCCGACCACTATTGGGCTTTGGGTTTTTCATTCCGCTTATAGATGCAACACTACCATTACATTTTTACAGGTTCAGGTTTGTCGGCACTGATGACAGTGTACGAAATGATTGTATCAAAACAGTTTGAGGATAAAACCATTTTACTATTGGATGAAAATCCGAAGAAATCCAACGACCGAACGTGGTGTTTTTGGGATGAAAAAGATGCTTTTTCAAAAATCACGACTAAAAAATGGAATTCCGCTTGGTTTGCCGATGAACATTTCAAGCGCGATTTAGAATTGATTCCGTACCAATACAAAATGATTCGCGGATTGGACTTTTACAATCTGGTTTTTGATTTAATTGCTCAGCACAACAATATTCATTTTCTAAACCAAAAAGTAATTGATTTTCAAGAATTAGGAATGCATTGTGTAGTAAAAACAGAGAGTCAAAGTTTTACCTGCAACCAAATTTTCAACTCCATTTACACGCCTGAATTAGTCAAAAAACAATCCCAATATCCGTTATTACAACAACATTTTGTAGGCTGGTTTATCAAATCGAAGGAGGCTGTATTCAATACAAACCAAGTCACCTTCATGGATTTTTCGGTCGAACAAAGAGGCCATACTCGGTTTATGTATGTCTTGCCTACCTCTTCAACCGAAGCTTTGTTGGAATATACTTTATTTTCGGCCGATGTACTTCCGAAAGAAGAGTACGAAACTGAAATCCAAAAATACATCCATCAACTCGGCATCACCGAATATGAAATTGTAGAAAAAGAACAAGGCAACATTCCGATGACGTCGTATCCGTTTTGGCAGCACAACACCAAAAACATCATTAATATTGGTTCGGTTGGCGGTTGGACCAAAGCAAGTACCGGTTACACGTTTAAAAATACTGTCAAAAAATCAAAACAACTAATTGCGTTTTTATCTTTTGAAAACGACTTTAGAAAATTTCATAAAAAAGATAAATTTTGGTTTTACGATTTGCTTTTCATCGATGTGTTGTACCAACGAAATGATTTGGGTTCTCGAGTCTTTTCTTCTCTTTTCAAAAAAGGAAATCCGACTTTGATTTTTACATTTTTGGATGAAGAAACGTCGTTCTCTGAAGATTTACAAGTGATGTTGAAATGCCCAAAATGGCCTTTTATAAAAGCATTATTTCAAAGAATTACTGGGTTGCGTTAGGGACCTTTTGTGCAATGCAATGGAACAAAAGATAAAGCGGAAAGCCCGACCAAGTTGCCCTACTCATTTAGAATCACAACCTGTTTTGGTGCAACTTGGGAACGCCCAAATCATCTATCAAACGATAACAAATCTTTATGATATTGGAATATTTGAAAACCAAAATTCTCGTTATCTTTGTAACGGTTTTAAGCCAAAAAGCTAACAGCTGAACGCTAATAGCTGAAACAAAATCGAATATCGTAAGTCTAAAATTTAAAATTACAATTATGTATCCAGAAGAAATGGTAAACCCAATGCGTGCGGAATTGACTGACGCTGGTTTCAAAAATTTATATAGCGCTGATGAAGTAAAAAATGCAATCAAAGCAGAAGGTACTACATTGGTAGTGGTGAACTCGGTTTGTGGTTGTGCGGCCAGAAATGCGCGTCCGGGTGCTAAAATGAGTTTGGATGGCGCTAAAAAGCCCGATCATTTGATTACTGTTTTTGCCGGTGTTGACCGCGAGGCAGTGGATGCAGCTCGGGAAGAAATGTTTCCGTTTCCACCATCGTCGCCCAGCATGGCGTTGTTCAAAGACGGCGAATTGGTGCACATGTTAGAGCGTCACCACATTGAAGGTCGCCCTGCCGAGATGATTGCTGAGAATTTAAAAGATGCTTATGCAGAATTTTGTTAGTTTTTTAACCGCAAAGACGCTACGTTTGCGCTAAGCTCGCAAAGAAAAACTCAAAATTTGCCGCAGATTCGCTGATTATTTTTTAATCTGTGAATCTGTGGCTTATTATTTTAAAAAACCTTGTGCTCTTTGCGAAAATCCTTTGCACCTTTGCGGTTAAATAAAAAATCCTAAATTTGCACCCGAATTCTTCCATTTAGAGTTCATAACATCATTCTCACTTAACACGTTTATAGCATGCAACTGTACAACACCTTAAGCGCAGAAGAAAGAGCCGAGCTGATTGATCAAGCGGGCAAACAACGTCTCACGTTGTCTTTTTATGCGTACGCCAAAATTGAAGATCCCAAAAAATTTCGCGATGATTTATTCGTAGCATGGAACCCACTCGATGCGCTCGGTCGTATCTACGTAGCTCACGAAGGTATTAATGCGCAGATGAGTGTGCCTGCCGAAAATTTTGAAGCCTTTCGCGACACGTTAGAAGCCTACGAATTTATGCGTGGCATTCGGTTGAATGAGGCTGTGGAGCACGACGATCATTCGTTTTTGAAACTCACCATCAAAGTACGTCACAAGATTGTTGCCGACGGGTTGAACGACGAGACCTTCGACGTAACCAACAAAGGCATTCACCTCAACGCCCGAGAATTCAACCAAATTTTAGAAGATCCGAATACCATTGTGGTGGATTTTAGAAACCATTACGAAAGCGAAGTAGGTCATTTTAAAGGCGCCATTACACCTGATGTAGAGACTTTTAGAGAAAGCTTACCGATTATCAATGAGCAACTCAAAGACTACAAAGAAAATAAAAATCTGGTGATGTATTGCACTGGCGGCATTCGTTGCGAAAAAGCCTCAGCGTATTACAAACACCAAGGTTTTAAAAACGTTTTTCAGTTGGAAGGCGGCATTATCAACTACGCCAAACAAATCAAAGAGGAAGGTTTGGAAAGCAAGTTTATTGGTAAAAATTTCGTGTTTGACCATCGTTTGGGCGAACGCATCACCGATGATATTGTAGCCCAGTGCCATCAATGCGGAAAACCCTGTGACGACCATACCAATTGTGCCAACGACGGTTGCCATTTGTTGTTCATTCAATGTGATGATTGCAAAGCAGCTATGGAAAACTGTTGTTCAAGTGAATGTTTAGAAATCACACACCTTCCGTTGGCCGAACAAGTCAAATTGAGACGCGGCAAGCAAGTAGGCAATAAAGTTTTCCGCAAGGGAAAATCGGAAAAACTGAAGTTCAAACACTCGGGTGAACTGTCGGATCAACCTTTAGCGAAAGCGCAAGAAACGAAAGACATTCGTCAAAAAATAAAAGTCAAAAAAGTGCTTTTAGGTAAAGCCGAACATTATTACGTAAAAGCGCAAGTTGGATTATTTATCATCGAAAATCAGGAATTAAACTTGGGTGATACCATTTTAATCTCGGGACCCACTACGGGCAACCAGCAGTTGATTTTAAACAAAATGCTAGTTAATGGAAAAGAAAATTCGGTGGCAAAAGTTGGTGACAAAGTAACTTTTGAAGTCCCTTTCCGTGTCCGTTTGTCTGATAGATTGTTTAAAATAATGAGCTAAATTGTTTAGTTTCAAATCTATTAAACTCCAAATTTCAACGTCAAAAAAGTTGGGATTTGGAGTTTGTTTTTTGGGATTTTTTAATTGGAATTTATTTCATAAAAATACTATCTTTACCAATTAATCGTTTTTACTATTTAAGTTGCCTTTTGAGCAACATCACTATATACTATGGCTTGTACAAACTGTTCTACGGGTGCCAAAGACGGCACGCCAAGAGGATGTAAAAATAATGGGACTTGCGGCACCGATAGCTGCAACAAATTGACAGTTTTTGATTGGTTGGGTAACATGAATTTACCCAACGGAGAAGCGCCGTTTGATTGTGTAGAAGTTCGTTTTAAAAATGGAAGAAAGGAGTTTTACCGCAACACCGAAAAACTGACTTTGAGTATTGGCGACATTGTAGCGACTGAAGCTTCGCCAGGTCATGATGTGGGAATTGTAACACTCACTGGCGAATTGGTCAAAATTCAAATGAAGAAAAAAGGGGTCAATCCAGCGAGCAACGAAATTGCAAAAATCTACCGAAAAGCGTCTCAAAAAGACATCGATATTTGGAGCGCTGCGCGCGATAAAGAGGAGCCTATGAAGGTGCGAGCTCGCGAATTGGCGATTGCCTTGAATTTGGAAATGAAATTATCTGATATCGAATTCCAAGGTGATGGCTCAAAAGCAATTTTTTATTACACAGCGAACGACCGGGTTGATTTCCGCCAGTTAATCAAAGATTTTGCTAAAGAATTCAGCACCCGTATCGAGATGAAACAAGTTGGCTTTCGTCAGGAAGCTTCGCGATTGGGAGGCATTGGCTCGTGCGGAAGAGAATTGTGTTGCTCCACGTGGCTGACCGACTTTAGAAGTGTAAATACCTCAGCAGCGCGTTACCAACAACTGTCTCTCAACCCACAAAAATTAGCGGGTCAATGCGGAAAATTGAAGTGTTGTTTGAATTACGAATTGGATACTTACTTGGATGCACTGAGAGATTTTCCTGATTTTGAAACCAAATTGCACACCGAAAAAGGTGATGCTATTTGCCAAAAGCAAGATATTTTCAAAGGATTAATGTGGTACGCATACACCGATAATTTTGCAAATTGGCATGTATTAAAAATTGAACAAGTAAAAGAAATCATTGCCATCAACAAAGAAAAGAAAAGAGTCTCATCTTTAGAAGATTATGCTGTTGAAGTAACAACTGAGCCTGTGGCTGACTTTAATAATGCCATGGGTCAAGAGAGCTTAACACGTTTTGATCAACCCAAGAAGAAGAAAAACAAAAACCGAAACAAAAAACGTTCTAACGAAAACAATAATTCCAACAATAACAATAACAACAGAAATAAACCATCGGGTGAGAAAAAGAACAATAGAAATGAAACTAAGAAATAATTTATTCTTTTTACTTTTACTACTTATTGTGGTTTCTTGCGATAAAAAAAGTGTTTTCGATCAGTACTATTCTGTTGGCAATTCGTGGAACAAAGACAGTATTGTAAGTTTCAAATTGCCACAATTGGACAAAACCAAAAAATACGATTTATTCGTCAACATTCGAAACAATAACGACTATCCGTACAACAACATTTTTTTGATTGTTTCGATGGAACAACCCAACAAAAAAGTACTAGTAGATACCTTAGAATACCAAATGGCCAATCCTGATGGAACGCTAATGGGCGAAGGCTTTTCGGATGTTAAACTAAGTAAATTAGTCTACAAAGAAAACGTCAGTTTCAATCTAAAAGGAGATTATACTGTTAAAATCCAACACGCCAATCGCCAAACAGGCAAAATAGTGGGTCTTAAAACACTTGATGGCGTTACAGATGTAGGTTTTCGAATTGAATCAAAATAAAAAACAATGGCACAAACCAATTCAAAAGTCAAAGACATAAAGTATTACCAAAGAAAATTTTGGAAACTTTTTTTATACGGCTTAGCCAGTATATTCCTGTTTTTTTTATTGGCCTCTTGGGGTGTTTTCGGAAAAATGCCATCGTTTGAGCAACTCGAAAATCCCGACTCCAATTTAGCCACCGAAATTATTTCGTTTGACGGAGTAACACTCGGTAAATTCTATAACGAAAACCGCTCTGCTGTCAAATACAAAGACTTACCCAAACACTTAGTTGACGCTTTAGTTGCTACCGAGGATGAGCGTTTTTACCAACATTCGGGTATCGATGCCCGACGAACATTTGGTGCTGCGGCCAAATTAGGTAAAGATGGTGGAGCAAGTACCATTACCCAACAATTGGCTAAATTACTGTTTCATGGCGAAGGCTCGAAAAACATTGTACTTCGCGTGATTCAAAAAGCCAAAGAGTGGATCATTGCCATCAAATTGGAACGACAATACACCAAAAGCGAAATCATCGCACTTTACCTCAATCAAGTTGATTTTGTTAACGGTGCCGTCGGAATTCGCTCGGCAGCCAAAGTTTATTTTAATAAAGAACCTAGAGATTTAACCGTTGAAGAAAGTGCCGTTCTGGTTGGAATGCTTACTAATCCTTCGCGATTTAACCCCGTAAAGTATCCTGAACGCAATATCGTTCGCAGAAATATTGTACTCGGGCAAATGGTGCGCAATAAATTCTTGGAGCCTTCAGCCAAGGAACGACTCATTAAAAAACCCATTAAACTCGATTTTCACCCCGAAAGCCACCGCGAAGGCGAAGCTACTTATTTCCGAGAATACTTGCGTGATTACATGAAAGCCTGGGCTAAAGATCACAAAAGACCTGATGGTGAAGAATACGACATTTATAGCGATGGATTGAAAATATACACTACTATTGACTCCAAAATTCAGCAGTATGCCGAAGAAGCTGTAAAAGCGCACATGAAAAACATGCAAGAGGAATTTTTCCAACAACAAAAAGGAAATCCCAATGCACCCTTCTTAAAAATCACCAAAGAAGAAACCCAACGAATCATGAAACAAGCCATGAAAAATTCGGAGCGTTGGCGGGTGATGAAAGAAATGGGCAAATCCGAAGAAGAAATCGTTCGGTCGTTTAACGTAAAAACAAAAATGAGGGTTTTTACTTGGGATGGCGAACGCGATACCATTATGAAACCACTTGACTCCATTCGTTATTACAAATCGTTCCTCCAAGCTGGATTGATGTCGATGGAACCGCAAACAGGTCACGTAAAAGCTTGGGTTGGCGGAATCAATTACAAGTACTTTCAATACGATCACGTTGGCCAAGGAGCTCGTCAGGTAGGTTCAACGTTTAAACCTTTTGTTTATGCAACAGCCATCGAACAATTGGGCTTATCACCTTGCGATCAAATGATTGATGGCCCTTTTATGATGCGCCGCGGACGCCACCACTTAACCAGCAATTGGGAACCCCGCAACTCCGACGGAAAATACCGTGGTATGGTAACACTAAAAAAAGCGCTTGCACATTCCATCAATACGGTTTCAGCCAAATTAATCGATAAAACCGGCCCCGAAGCTGTAGTAGAAATGACTAAAAAGTTAGGTATTACAGCCAGTATTCCTACTCAACCGGCCATAGCACTTGGCGCAGTAGAAATTACTGTTCAAGAAATGGTTGGTGCGTACAGTACTTTTGCCAACCAAGGAGTGTACATCAAACCTCAATTTATCAGTAAAATTGAAGACAAAAATGGTGTAGTCATATACGAACCTGTTTCTGAAGCCCGCGACGTCATTAGCCGAGATATTGCCTTTGCCGTGGTAAAACTTATGGAAGGTGTTACCGAGGAAGGTTCAGGTCAGCGTTTGCGTTATACTGGCGGTGGAGCTGGTTACAATCGCATGACTGGATTTCCGTATGCTTTTGAAAACGACATTGCTGGAAAAACAGGAACAACTCAAAATCAATCTGATGGCTGGTTTATTGGAATGGTACCCAATTTGGCTACCGGAATTTGGGTCGGTTGCGAAGATCGTTCGGCGCGTTTCCGCAGCATAACCTACGGACAAGGCGCGGCGATGGCACTTCCTGTTTGGGGATTGTTTATGAAAAAATGCTATGCCGATCCCAAACTGAATATTTCCAAAGAATCGTTTGAAGAGCCCGAAGAATCCGTTATTAAAGTCGATTGTGGCTCGTCTAATTACATCAAACGAAAAGCAACCGATTCAACGAAGGTCAAAACCGACACAGACGAATTTTTTTAGGAGCTGTCATTGCGATTATTTGTAGCAATCTCCCGTATTCGCATTATATTTTTGTGAGAAATAAGGCTTATTTACAGAAAGAAAAAAAGAAAAAGGATAATTGCTGCTATCGGGCCTTGACTAGGCAACACGCTCATTTGAACAGTAGAGAAAACCAGTAATAAAACATGATCAACAAAAAAGTAAACTCAGTACAGGAGGCACTTCAAGGCATTGAAGACAACATGACCATCATGCTTGGTGGTTTTGGTCTGTGCGGAATTCCCGAAAATTCCATAGCCGAATTAGTCAAAAAAGGAACAAAAAACCTTACGTGTATCTCCAACAATGCCGGTGTAGATGATTTCGGTTTAGGCCTACTCTTACAACAAAGACAAATCAAAAAAATGATTTCTTCTTACGTAGGTGAGAATGCCGAATTTGAACGTCAAATGCTTTCAGGTGAACTAGAAGTTGAACTCATCCCGCAAGGTACTTTGGCTGAACGCTGTAGAGCAGCACAGGCTGGAATTCCGGCTTTTTTTACGCCTGCTGGCTACGGAACCGAAGTGGCAGTTGGAAAAGAAGTCCGTGAATTTAATGGTAAAATGCACGTTATGGAACACGCTTTCAAAGCCGATTTTGCCATTGTAAAAGCATGGAAAGGCGACGAAGCCGGAAATTTGATCTTCAAAGGAACAGCTCGCAATTTCAATCCGTGTATGTGTGGCGCTGGAAAAATTACTATAGCTGAAGTAGAAGAATTACTGCCTGTTGGATCACTAGATCCAAATCAAATTCACATTCCAGGTATCTTGATTCAACGCATCTTCCAAGGTGAAAAGTTTGAAAAAAGAATAGAACAACGAACAGTTAGGAAGAGAGAATAGAAGAAAGAGGAAAGAAGAAAGACAATACTATATTTATTATTTGTATTACATCAACTTTTATGAACTTTAATTCCCTATATGGTTTAAAAAAATTATATGTTAGATAAAAACGATATCGCAAAACGAATAGCCAAAGAAGTCAAAGATGGCTATTATGTAAACCTAGGCATCGGAATTCCGACTCTAGTGGCCAACTATGTCCGTACGGATATTTCCGTTGAATTTCAGAGTGAGAATGGCGTTCTCGGGATGGGTCCGTTTCCCTTTGAAGGCGAAGAAGATGCCGATTTAATCAACGCCGGAAAACAAACCATCACTACTTTGCCTGGTGCTAGTTTTTTTGATTCCGGTTTTAGTTTCGGAATGATTCGCGGGCAACATGTTGATTTGACCATACTTGGCGCTATGGAAGTGGCCGAAAATGGCGATATAGCCAACTGGAAAATCCCAGGAAAAATGGTCAAAGGTATGGGCGGTGCCATGGATTTAGTAGCTTCTGCTGAAAATATTATTGTAGCTATGATGCATGTGAACAAGGCCGGTGAGAGTAAAATTTTAAAACGATGTACCTTACCTCTAACTGGTGTGGGCTGTGTGAAAAAAGTAGTAACCGAATTAGCTGTTTTAGAAGTTACACCCAAAGGATTCAAACTTTTAGAGCGCGCTCCAGGCGTATCGGTAGAGCATATAATTGCGTCAACCGAAGCCGAACTGATTATTGAAGGCAATATTCCTGAAATGGTTATATAAAAACCAATACCCTAACATTATCCGAATTTAACTGATTATGAAGAAGTTGAATTCGGATTTTTTATTTAATTTTTTTACTTTTTTCATTATTTATTACTGATTTATGTTAATATTGTACTTCATTTGACCTAAATCTGTACCCATAATGAATTCATTTTTACAAAAAATACTTGCTTCATTTTTTCTGACTGTTCCTTTAATTACAGTTACAGCACAAGACAGAAATGTTCTTCAAAAACAAGTAAATAACAATGGTTTACCTTACTTTGTAGCTTTTACTCCAGAAGCAAACATTCCGAAAAGCAATTACCAACAAGTTCTCAAAGAGCAACTACAACTCAACGACAACCAATCGTTTAACTTGATCCAATCTGAAACCGATGCTTTAGGCTTTACCCACGATAAGTACCAATTGTTCTACAACGGAATTAAAGTAGAGTTTGCTACTTATACGCTACACTCCAAAAACGGAAAATTAGTGACGATGAGTGGTGAGAGTTATAAGATGGAAAACACTTCTAACCTACCCCAAATTTCTGCCCAAAACGCTTTCGAGAGGGCAAAAAACAACATCGGTGCAACGGCTTATCTTTGGGAAAACAGCCTCGATGCCAACCGTTTGAATTACCAACAACCGCAGGGCGAATTGGTTTTTTTACCTGCCATGCATCAACTAGACCAACAAAGATCTTCTGACAAAGTACGTTTGGCTTACAAATTTGATATGTATGCAACCAAACCTTTAAGTCGTGGTGATATTTATATTGATGCTGTAACGGGAGAAGTATTGTATTACAATGCTACCATCAAACACCTTGACGATCATGCGCACGGAAACTCTGCCAATGTAGAAGAACACCACCACAACACATTTACACCATTGGTTTTAGCAACCGCAGCCACACGCTATTCAGGCAACCAAACCATCGAAACTTCGCTTACTGGTGCTAACTATATTTTATTTGATACCACGCGAGGCAACGGTATCGAAACACTCAATTTGAACAAAGGAACCAATTATAGTGCTGCAACCAATTTTACAGATGCCGATAACAATTGGACTGCCGCAGAATATAACAATGCCAACAAAGACAATGCGGCATTAGATGCCCATTGGGGAGCAGAAAAGACATTCGACTACTTTCTAAGCACACACGGAAGACACAGCTACAATAACTTAGGCGCAACCATTAGCAGTTATGTCCATTATGGTGTTTCATACAACAATGCTTTTTGGAATGGTTCCGTTATGACTTACGGTGATGGAAGCGGTACCGTATTTGATGCGTTATCATCACTGGATGTAGCTGCTCACGAAATTGGTCATGCCGTTTGTACCTCAACAGCTAATCTGGCTTATCAAAGAGAATCAGGCGCAATGAATGAAGGCTTCTCTGATATTTGGGGCGCTTGTGTTGAGTACTTTGCTGCACCTACCAAAGCCACATGGTTATTGGGTGAAGACATCGAAAGACGACCCGGAAGAGCTGCCTTGCGATCGATGAGCGATCCGAAATCATTGAATCAACCCGATACATATGGGGGAACTTATTGGATTAATCCGATTTGCACACCAACACAAGCCAACGATTATTGTGGTGTACACACTAACAGTGGCGTGTTAAATCATTGGTTTTATGTTTTAGCCGTTGGAGAATCGGGCACCAACGACATTGGAAGTGTTTACAATGTAACTGGAATCAGTATTGAAAAAGCAGCTAAAATTGCTTATCGAATGGAATCCGTGTATTTGTCATCCAATTCCAATTATGCCAATGCGAGAACCTTCGGAATTCAATCGGCCATCGATATTTATGGGGCCAACACCCCTGAAGTAATTGCCACAACCAATGCCTTTTATGCTGTTGGAATTGGCGCTGCCTATGCCTTTTCAGGAACAGATACAATAGCGCCATCAGCACCATTGAATTTAATTGCCAGTGGAACCACCTATAATTCAACCATTTTAAACTGGACCGCTTCAACAGACAATGTGGGAGTGGTAGGCTACAATATTTATAGTGGATTGAATTTGATAGCAATGCCTTCGAATACTGGTTTGACTGTAACGGGACTAATGGGTGAAACCACTTATACTTTTACGGTTAAAGCAAGAGATGCAGCTGGCAATTTATCAAACGAAAGCAATGCCGTAACAGTGACAACTTTGGTTCAACCGCCAACTTATTGCAACTCTCAAGGAAATAGTGTTGTTGATGAACGTATTGGAAGAGTACAATTCGGATCGATTGATAATGTGTCTACAGGCGGAACAGGTTACACCGATTTTACTGCTTTATCAACCACCGTTTTGACAGGAAGTTCACAAAACATCACAATAACTCCCACTTGGACGGGAACTGTTTATCCTGAAGCCTACGCCGTTTTTATTGATTACAATGCCGATTATGATTTTAATGATGTTGGGGAGACGGTTTTCACCCGCACAGCAACCACAACTACGCCTGTATCGGGTTCGTTTGTAATTCCTACTACAGCCACACTCGGACCAACGAGAATGCGGGTTTCTATGCGTTACAATGCTGTTCCAACAGCCTGTTTGACCTTTGATTACGGTCAGGTAGAAGATTACACGGTAATTATTACTTCGCCCAATACGGCAATCAGTGCCAAGTTAAACATCGAAGGTTTTTACGACACAACTACTCACAGCATGCGTCCTGTGAAATTCAACCAAGGAACAGTAACCAATACAACCGATGTAGAAACAGTAACCTTTGAACTAATCGACCCGAATACGCTTGCTCCAGTAGCTTCCACTACCACCATGCTCAAAACCGACGGAACCGCATCGGCTCAATTCAACTCGGCTGTTTCGGGTTCGTATTATTTGGCAATAAAACCGCGAAACGGAATAAAAACTTGGAGTGCAAATCCACTATCCATTAGTACGTCTAATCCGTTGTACGACTTTACCAATGCCGCCTCAAAAGCCTACGGAGGGAACATGGTTCAAATGGAACCCGGTGTATGGGCTTTTTACAATGGTGACATGAACCAAGACGGAAATATTGATAATAGCGATTATACTTTGTGGGAAATCGATGCAAATCAATTTGCTTTTGGAGATTTTGTTACGGATTTAAATGGTGATGGAAATGTAGATAATATTGATTATACGATATGGGAAACCAATGCGAATAACTTTATTTTTGAAATTCAACCATAGCTTAAACGAGAACAAACAAAAAGCACGAACCAACTGATTCGTGCTTTTTTTATTCTAGTAAATCGATTTTTATAAATTGGCAAAAAAATCGTTCCCTTTGTCATCAGTAATGATAAATGCGGGAAAGTCTTTAACTGTAATTTTACGAACGGCTTCCATTCCGAGTTCTTCAAAATCAACCACTTCTACTTTCAAAATATTTTCTTGAGCTAAGATAGCCGCTGGACCTCCGATAGAACCCAAATAAAAGCCACCGTATTTCTTACATGCTTCCATTACGTCTTTGGTGCGGTTTCCTTTAGCCAACATAATCATACTTCCACCTGCTTTTTGAAATTCTTCTACGTATACATCCATTCGCCCAGCTGTGGTTGGACCAAAACTTCCTGAAGGCATTCCGTTTGGTGTTTTGGCTGGACCCGCATAATACACAGGATGGTTTTTAAAATACTCAGGCATTGGTTTGCCCGCATCTAATAATTCTTTAATTTTTGCATGCGCAATATCGCGAGCCACAATCAAGGTTCCGTTCAATTTCAAACGCGTTTTGATTGGATATTTCGTCAATTCTGCTAAAATTTCGGACATTGGTCGATTTAAGTCAACCACAACTGGCTCCTCTAAATGCGGAGGAACCTCAGGTAAAAATTGCTTCGGATTGGTTTCTAATTGTTCCAAGAAAATACCTTCTTTAGTGATTTTACCTTTGATATTTCGGTCAGCCGAACACGAAACACCCAATCCAACAGGACAAGAAGCCGC
The DNA here is from genome assembly GCA_964485385.1 of uncultured Flavobacterium sp. Lineage (GTDB taxonomy): Bacteria > Bacteroidota > Bacteroidia > Flavobacteriales > Flavobacteriaceae > Flavobacterium. The sequence goes on along the minus strand of CAZAJH010000002.1, from coordinate 7,652 downwards.
ATGACGGGGCAAACGAATCACCCGAACATCATGTGCAAAATATTTTCCTCCAAACTGAGCTCCAATGGCACTTTCTTGGCAATACTCCAGTACTTTTTGTTCCCATTCTAAATCGCGAAATGCTTGACCAGCCATATTTCCAGATGTTGGAAGGTTGTCATAATAACCTGCTGATGCTTTTTTCACTGCAGCCAAATTCGCTTCTGCAGAAGTACCACCAATAACCAAGGCCAAATGATACGGTGGACAAGCTGAAGTGCCCAAATCTTTAATCTTTTCGCGAATGAATTCTTCCATTGACTTTTCATTCAACAACGATTTTGTTTTTTGGTACAAAAACGTTTTGTTGGCCGATCCGCCGCCTTTGGCCAAAAATAAAAACTCATACGTGTTTCCTTTTTTAGCATAAATATCAATTTGAGCGGGCAAGTTAGAGCCTGAGTTCTTTTCCTCAAACATACTGATCGGAACAATCTGCGAATAGCGAAGATTCTTTATTTGATACGTATTGAAAATACCTTTGGACAACCATTCAGCATCATCTACGCCAGTAAAAACACCTTCTCCCTTTTTGGCCATTACAATGGCAGTTCCTGTATCTTGGCAAGAAGGCAATTCACCTTCAACAGCAACCACCGCGTTTTGCAATAAGTTGTATGCCACAAACCGATCGTTGTCGGTAGCCTCAGGATCATTGAGAATGTTTTGCAACTTTTGTAAATGCGAAGTACGAAGCATGAAAGAAACATCGTTCATGGCTTCTTGAGCCAATAACTCGAGTCCTTTTGGGTCTATGGTAAGGATTTCTCTATCACCCAATTGTTCTACTTTGACATAATCAGAAGTTAATTTTTTGTAAGGTGTATCGTCTTTTAAAATCGGATACGGATCTTGGTATATAAAGTCCATTTTGAAAATATTTTTGAACTGTAAAATTACGGAATTTGACGTTAATTTGACTGTAAATATGTGCTAATTTGCTGTCGATAATTAAGATTAAAAAAACCAACTAGCCACAAAAATAGCCGTAATTACACAAATCAAATCAACCAACAGCATAGTTCCTAATGTATAGCGTGTGTTTTTGATATTGACCGAACCAAAATACACCGCAATAACATAGAATGTGGTCTCGGCACTACATTGGAAAATGCACGTCAATCGACCTGTAAACGAATCGGGACCAAAATTACGCATCGCATCAATCATAAATCCACGGGAACCGCCAGAACTAAAAGGACGCAACATGGCTACAGGAAGGGAATCGGTTATTTCTTTTGCTACTCCAATTTGTGAAAACGCAAAAGATATTCCATTACTAATGATTTCAAACAAACCACTATTTCTAAAAAAAGAAATCGCCACCAACATTCCCATTACATAAGGAAAAATTTTCACTCCTGTTTGCAAACCGTTGTTGGCTCCCGTAACAAAAGTGTCAAAAATTGTGGTGTCATTTGCAGTAAACTTTTTTTCATTAACAAACGAAAAAAGAAGTGTAAAAGCAATAATAGCAATCAACATCAATCCAGATAAGTTAGAAGTAAAATAATTTTTACCAATCAAATCCAACGCATTTACATAAAATAATAATCCAACTATGGCTGCAATAATTGTACACAATGAAACGATGAGTAATGCGCTTTTAAAATTGACTCTTTGCCGAATCCCGACAATTAAAAAAGCCGCTATAGTTCCGATAAACGATGTGATGATACAAGGCAACATCACATCGGCAGGATTGGTGGCATTTTCGGCTGCCCGATAACCAATGATTGAAGTCGGAATTAAAGTCAGTCCGGCTGCGTGCAAACACATGAACATAATTTGGGCGTCGCTGGCTTTGTCTTTTTCGGGATTAATTTCTTGTAGACTTTGCATGGCTTTCAGTCCGAATGGCGTTGCTGCCGAATCCAATCCCAAAAAATTAGCCGCAAAATTGAGTGTCATATACGATATTGATTCGTGGTTTTTGGGCACTGAGGGAAATACTTTGGCAAAAAGCGGACTTAATTTTTTTGCTAATTTTTCAGAGGCTCCAGAAATAATCAACAGCTCCATTATTCCACAGAAAAAAGCCAAGTACGCTATCAATGGAAGAATTAAATCCAGTAAACTGTTTTTGCAAGTCGGTAAAAGGCCATCTGATTTCTGTACACCGCTGTATAATTTAACGGTTTTGTTTTTGTACACAAAGGTTGTATCGGCATTCAAGGTATCTTTATTGACGCGTATGGTTTGATCGGTTGCTTTTTCTATACTATCTCTGATAAAAGCGGGTAGTTGTTCTTTGTATATTTCAGCAATCAAAATGGGATCATCCTTTTTGCCATTCAAAACATGATCTATGGTATAGGTATTGCCTGAAAATAAACTAATTACAACAAAAAGTATAGAAGAAATGAAAATAACCAACCAAAATCGACTTAAAACCATAATCTTAATTTTTTTCGTAAATATACTGTATATCGTTTTCTAATAAAATTTTATGTTTTGATTTTATATCATTTTCAAAGCTTGCAGTAGGTTTCAACAACTTTGAATTAAATATTTGTAAATTTTATGATTTGTTTTTTCGAAATGTACATTATATTTGGAAAAAAATTGCTAAAACCACCCAAATAAACTACTTAAAATGAAAAAACTCTCTTTTTTATTATTTACTGCTTTGTTTTTTACAAATACAATAATTGCACAAACACCTGAAGAGGTTAGGAAAATAGTGTCTAATTACGACTTGAAATTGTTGAAACAAAAAGAAGAAGAATACCGAAAAAAGCAGGAGGCTGAACGAAAAAAAGCTTATGCCGCGGCGGCTATCAACCATTGGCCCATTGTGATTGAAAAAGAAGATGGCTCCAAAGCAGAACTCATTAAATTGAGCCCTGATGGTTTTCCTCTTTATTACAGTACAGATAATGTTAATGCGGCTAGAACCACACGTACCAATCACCTGCATTCTGGAGGCTCACTCGGGTTAAATCTTGAAGGCCAAGGAATGACGGTTCGCGTTTGGGATGGTGGTAGAGTTCGAGCCACGCACAATGCTTTTGGTGGAAGGGTAACTGTTGTTGACGATGTGAACGAGAGCCTAAGTTCTCACTCTACCCACGTAACTGGTACAATGATTGCAAGTGCTAACCCAGCTGCTGTAAAAGGTATGGCCCCACAAGCCAGTGCAAGAACCTTTAATTGGACAGATGACGAAACTGAGGCACTTTCAGAAATTCAACTTGGAATGCTGGTATCAAATCATTCATACGGGGTTCCCATTTCAGGAGCGTCTGGTCCATTACCTGCTTGGTTAATTGGAGCTTACATTTCTGACTCATTTGCTTGGGATGAAATCGCTTATTTATCGCCTTATTACTTGCAAGTTGCCTCTGCGGGCAATGACGGCAATAACTCCAACAGTGAACCAATGGAATTTGGATATGATAAACTTGTTGGTAATAAAGTATGTAAAAACAATTTAGTTGTAGCCAATGCTCAAGACGTTACTACAAATGCTGATGGTACATTATCAGGGCAAGTGCTTATCAATAGCTCAAGTAGTCAAGGTCCTGCCGATGATATGCGAATCAAACCGGACATTACAGGTAATGGAACAAATCTAACCTCTACAAATAGTACGGGTAACTCCTCTACAACTGTCTTATCTGGTACTTCTATGGCCTCTCCAAATGTTGCGGGTAGTCTTATTTTACTTCAACAATATTACAACAATTTGTATGGCAATTTTATGCGTTCGGCTACACTCAAAGGGTTGGCATGTCATACCGCAGATGATGCAGGAGAAATTGGTCCTGATCCTGTATTCGGTTGGGGATTACTCAATACCAAAAAAGCGGCTGAGACCCTAACTAACAATGGCCTTTCTTCATGGGTTTCTGAAGAGAACTTAAATCAAGGTCAAACATTTAGTATGACTGTTAACTCAAACGGTTTGACACCATTAATTGCCTCAATTACATGGACTGATCTACCTGGAAACATGAATATGTCTGGTGTTCCAAACGAAAACACCCCTGCATTAATAAATGATTTAGATATCAGAATAACAAGAAACAACAACGTTTTTTACCCATGGAAGTTAACCAATTTTCCTAGTAATCCTGCCATTAGAACGGGTGATAATAACGTTGATAATGTAGAACAAGTAAAAATTGACAACCCTGTTTCGGGTCAGTATACAATTACAGTAACACACAAAGGCAACTTGGTTAACAACAGCCAAAAGTATTCTTTGGTTGTTACAGGAATATCTTCTTCATTTGCAATCAATTCAACTAGTGAAGATTTAATTATTTGTTCGAATCAAAGTGCTTCTTACACATTCAATTATACTCAAGTTGGTTCAGGAACAACCGTTTTTTCTCCTTCTGGATTACCCGCAGGTGCTACTGCAACTTTTACACCAAGTTCTAGAAATTCAAACGGACCTGTGACAATGAATATATCTGGTTTGTCAAATATAAGCCCAGGTGAATATTTTGTAGGTGTAACTGCTAATAATGGAATTGAAACCGAAACGCGTTTGAAATCTTTACGTGTTTTCAACTCCTCATTAAATAATGTTGTGTTGAATACTCCTGCAAATGGTCTAAATAATATTTCAACTTCCGTTATTTTGAAATGGAATTCACATGTAAATGCTGAGTCTTACAATGTTGAAGTATCCAAATCACCGAGTTTCACTCCACTTGTTATCAACGAATCAACAACGACAAATGAATTTTTTGTTGATGGTTTAGAGCAAGAGACCTTGTACTATTGGAGAGTAACACCTTCTAATCGTTGCGGGAGCGGCATTGCTAACAACTCTACAGTTTATACATTCTCTACTGGTGTTGTTCTTTGCGACCAAACTTTTACGGCTACCGATTATTCAGATGCCTTTATTGCAAGCGGTCCAAATGCAAGCGCAAGTGTTCCTTTAACAATAACTGGCGGATACACAATTGGCGACATCAATGTTAATCTAAACATTACCCACACCTATGTGCAAGATATGACTATATCGCTGGTAGGGCCTGCCTCAATTGGTAGTCCAACCATTATTTTATTTCAAGAAGCTTGTGGTGATCATGACGATATTAATTGTACCTTGGATGATGCTGGTGGTCAACCTCAATGTTCTGGAACTCCTTCTATATCAGGAAGTATCGCTCCTTTTGAAAGTTTGAGTTCATTAAACACTTTACCTGCTGATGGTGATTGGATTCTTAGAGTTAATGATCCATGGAATGGTGATGGTGGAACTATCAATTCATTCAGCATCGATTTGTGTAGAGTTACCCCTTCTTCTCTATCGGTATTGAGTAATTCTTTGGCAAGTGTTAGTGTGTTTCCTAATCCAACAAAAGGAACGATAAACGTTGTAATACCTAATAATGATGGTAAATCATCCATTAGGCTTATGGATTTGCAAGGACGTGAAATCCTCAGAAAGGTGTCTTCCGATGTAATGACTACTTTTTCGATTGAAAACCTTCAAGAAGGCATGTACATTGTAAACATTGAAAACACTGAAGGCAGTTTATCAAAAAAGATTATTCTAAGAAAATAAAAAGAAGAGGTCGAATTGACCTCTTTTTTTATACATGTGTAATTTCGTCTTCAACGAGTAAATCTTCCCTTCTAAAACGAAGAAAAACCTGCGCCACAGCAATTACGTCCTTTTCGCAGTACGTAACAATTCGATCTATGTCTTTTTCTACATAAAAAACATGACCTACCTGACTGCCATCAATATCGCCTTTGGAAGAGGGAATTCCGAGTATTTTGGTCAACAATTTAAGCGAAGTAAAATTCTTATAATCACCAAATTTCCACATTTCTAAAGTGTCAAGATGTGGAATTTCCCATGGCTTTTTGCCAAATAAATTCAGTTTATGCGGAAGACTCATTTGGTTGATAATCATTCGCCGAGCGATGAACGGAATATCGAACTCCTTAGCGTTGTGACCGCAAATCAAATGCGGTGCTAAATGGAAATGGTTGTTTAATAAATTGGAAAAGTCGTGTAAAATCTTTTTTTCTTCGCCAAAAAACGAAGTCACTCTAAAGTTTCGAATGTCGGCTTTGGTCACAAAATAGCCTACCGAAATACAAACAATTTTGCCAAATTCGGCCCAAATTCCGGCTCGTTCGTAAAAAGCTTCAGGAGAATAATCGTCTTTGCGTTGGTAGAGTGTTTTTTGCTCCCAGAGTTGTTTCATTTCATCGTCAAGCGAATGAAAATGTTCTTCTTGCGGAACTGTTTCTATATCGAGAAACAAAATGTGGTCGAGTTTAATTTTTTCTATCATACTAAAATTTTTATGGCGTTGATAGTACGAAGGTAGAAAAATTGTCTGAAATAGAATGGAATATAGACGTCTTTTTTTAAAAAAGCGATTGTTGGCTACTCGGACTTTCATGCTCCAACAACCATTTTTTGCGCCACAAACCACCTGCATAACCGGTGAGTGAACCATCGGTTCCAATGACTCTGTGACACGGAAAAACAATCCAAAGTGGGTTTTTACCATTGGCGGAAGCCACAGCGCGAATGGCTTTTACATCGCCTAGTTTTTTGGCTAAATCTAAATATGAAATGGTTTTCCCGTAGGGAATGTTGAGCAATTCCTGCCATACTTTTTGTTGGAAATCGGTGCCTTGTGGATTGACTTTGAATTCGAAACTTTGACGCTTACCATCAAAATACTCGTTGAGTTGCGTGACGGCTGCTTTTAATTCTTTCGGGATTTTTTTAGAAATTTCGCCTTCCTGAAGAATGGAAATTACTGAAACACCATTTTGGTCGCCAACAATTTTGGTGATTCCGAGTGGAGAAGAAATATAAACTTCTGACATACTATCAGAACGATAAATTTCTTAAGTATATTTGTTGAGTAACTTCATAGTGGACATCTATTGGCAAATCACGGCCACACAAATCTTGTCTTCGCGCGTTCAGCATCAATTCTTTGTAACTCTCTATTTTTCTCAGTTCTTTACTCCAATTGTACTTTTTTGGCAATACCTCAAGTTGGGAAGGATTGCTTGTTGTTGTTTTCTGGTGGTTGACAATCAAAATGGATGGGACATCTTTTTGGGCCGTAACAAAGAAATTTTCTGAAACGGTGCTCTGGAAACTAAATGTAGCTGTCTTAACTTGACCTACAGCAAGTGAAGTAAAACTAAAAAAAACAAAAGTGAAAAATGGTATTGTTTTCATCTGTCTAATTTTAGTAAAGATAAAAAATAATTTACTATTTGGCAAAACCTAAAATGTAGTTTTCCAATGCTTTGAGTTCTTCATCGCTCATCGTTTTGGTGACTTGCAAATTGATTTTCATGGTTTCGTACATCGATTCATCGACAATGGGTTCGGCTTCCTCTTTTAAAAAAGCAACCATGTTACCGTTTTGTGCTTTGTACACTTTAGCAATGTCTTGCAAACTCGGCCCCACCACTTTTTGGTCGGGTTTGTGGCAAGCGGCGCAATTGTTTTCGGTAAATAGGGCTTCCCCAGAAATGACTTTGGTTTCGGATGCGTTAATTTTGGTTTCGGTTTCGTTTTTACACGATGACATGAAAATAATAAGTAAAACAATGTAATATTTCATTTTAAAAAAATTAGTTCCTATAAAACAATTTGCCCTAGC
>CAZAJH010000001.1:0-57416 GCA_964485385.1 uncultured Flavobacterium sp. | reverse complement strand
CAGCATTTAATGCTACTCCGCCAGAATAACAGAGATTTTCATTTGGAAATTGGTCTACTCTATTTTGAATGCAATTGACAACCGCTTTTTCTACTTGCTCTTGCGCCCATTTGGCTACATTGGCATAGTAATCAAAATGCGTGTTGAAGTATTCATACCCTCGCGATGGATTGGTGAAATGTCTTTTCCAATCGTCTTTGACTAACAATCGCCCTGAATCAAACTCAAAAGCATCAAATTGGTATATTCCCGATTTCCCAAAGGGAGCTAAACCCATTAATTTGCCCACATCGTCCATATCGCCAAATACATAATGGCTTATCGAAGCATAAAATCCGCCAATGGAATGTTGGGTAGTTGGCAATTGAAATTCGCCACCAGTTTGGTCGGCCATCACGCTAAAATCTTTGATTACAGGTGTTAGTTTTTGTCCGTCAAAATGGTAAAAACTATCTTTTTCGCATTGCATTTGATTAATCTCAAAAAAAGAAAGATCTAAAATTTCCTTTTGCTCAGGATGCAATGCGATAAATTGGTCAAACGGACTACCGCAACCGTCAATAACCATCACATTACAATTGGAGAAAGGAGAAGTTCCCACGGCACTGTACGCATGGGCCAAATGATGAGAAATGTCAATTATTTTAGGTTGATTGGAGTCAGCAAACAACCGTTTCCCTTTGAAAAAATCGCGTTTGGGAAGTGTAAAATTTTCGCATTGTACTACAACAGCAATATCATTTAAAGTAATCCCTTCGGCTTCTAAACAATATTGAATAGCAACTGTATCGTTTCCGCCGTCGTGTTTGATGCGTGTGAGGCGTTCTTTTTCGATAGCCACACACACCTTACCATCTTTGAGTAAAACAGCAGAGCCGTTGTGTGACAAGCCCGTTCCTAGTACGTAAATCGATTTTGACATGCAGGTTTGTTTGAGCTAAAATTACCATTTAATTTAGAACTTACAATAGGTGTTTATACGGCAAAGTAGAATATTTAGTACTTTTGAGGTGAAAAAAACAATCCATCATGCATTTCCTTTCTGAAGATTTAGAGCTTTACGTTGAAAATCATTCCCAAAAAGAGCCCGAATTACTGGCACAACTCAACAAAGAAACCTATCAAAAAGTATTGTTACCGCGCATGTTAAGTGGCCATTTTCAAGGACGTGTTTTGAGTATGCTATCCAAATTGATTCGGCCTACGAACATCTTGGAAATAGGAACGTACACCGGTTATTCGGCTTTGTGTTTATGTGAAGGAATGCAAGAAAATGGTGTTTTGCATACCATTGACATCAAAGAAGAACTCATCGACTTGCAACGCAAATATTTTGATAAATCGCCTTGGGGCAAACAGATTGTACAGCATTTGGGCGAAGCGTTGGCTATTATTCCGAATCTCGATTTGAAATTTGACTTGGTTTTTATTGATGCTGATAAAGAGAATTACATTCATTATTTTAACATGATAATTCCCAAGATGAACAAAGGCGGAATCATCTTATCCGACAATGTGTTGTGGAGCGGAAAAGTAGTAGAGGAAGTCCATCCGAATGATATTTCTACCAAAGTATTATTGGAATACAATCAACTTTTAAACACCGACGCGCGTGTAGAAAGCGTGTTACTTCCTATTCGCGATGGGTTGACGGTGAGTCGGGTGTTGTAGTTAGAATTTTCTTTTGAAAAACCACATAAATCGTAAAAAAAATATAACCCAAAAAACCTCCAACTACATAACCTGTAAGAATGTCACCTGGAAAATGAACACCAAGGTAAATTCGGCTGTATGCAAAGATTAGCGGATATAGAAAAAGCAAAAAAGCAAATTTGTAATACCGTTTGAGTATCAAAAAAATAAAAGTCATGGTAGCCATTGAATTGGTAGCATGACCTGAAAAAAAACTAAACGAATCCGATTGGTGAACGATGCGAATACTGTCTTTAATTTCGGGATCGTTGCAGGGACGAAGGCGTTCAAAAGCTACTTTGCAAAACTCTACTAATTCGTTGCCTATCAAAAGTAGAAAAGCCATAAAAAGAAGTACTAACCCAAGTGGTTTCCACCCGATTTTTTTTTGTATGAGATAAGCCAAGAATAGAAAAAAAGGAGTCCAATAAAACTGCTTGGTAATCAACAACCAAATCGAATCGTACGCAGTTGAACCTAATCCGTTGAGAAAAATAAAGACTTCTTTGTCGAGATCAATTATTCTTTCCCACATTACATTTGTCTTTTGATTGACCCTGTTAAATCGTCCAAATCTTCTTTCATCGTATCGATGGGATTGGACAAATTGGTGTCTAAACTACCTTTTACCTGATCAACTTCGCGAGTGAAGGTAGAAGTCAGTTCGTTTATGGAACTGTCTATTCCATTGGCTTCAGCACTTTTCTTGATTTCAGATTTGATTTCGTTAGTAGCATTTTTGAGCTGCGCCATTCCTTTACCCAAATTTCGGGCAATTACCGGAATTTTATCCGTTCCAAAAAGCATCAAGGCAATAAAAATGATGAATATTAACTCGCCGCCGCCTATTCCAAACATAGTTTTACAATTTATGTTGCAAAGTTACAAACTAAATCAATCAAATTTGGATTTTGCTACCTCTTTTGGCCACGAATTATTGGTCGTATCAATATCTGCGGTTTCTTCTTTCGGATCGATTTTGATTTTAACAATAGCTTTTTCAGTAGCAAAAGTACGGTTGGCTTCGACATCATTCATACGCCATATCTGTGCCGGAAATTGGTGCATTTCTTTGGTTCCATCTTCAAAAGTTAATTCAACTAGAATAGGCATTACCAATCCTCCTGGTTTATTGAAAGTTACTTGGTAAAAATACTTAGGTGATTTTAACTTGGCTTGCTCTTCTTTGGTAAACGTTTTGTCAACATATTCTTGTAAGGTTTTGCAATCCTTAATTTCGAATGGTTTATTCATTTCTGGCTTAAAACTTTCGCTTCCCTCAGCTACCATGTATACCATTGGTCCTTCAATTCGGTTTCTTCTTCGTCGTGTTTTCAAAAACTCTTTTACTTCTTTTGAGGGTTCATTACTTACATAATATTTGTTAACTTCTTTGATACCAATATCATTGTAATCGGTCGTGTAAAACCAACCTCTCCAGAACCAATCCAAGTCGAATGCCGAAGCATCTTCCATCGTTCTAAAAAAATCTTCGGGTGTTGGGTGTTTGAATTTCCATCGGTTAGCATAGGTTTTGAATGCATAATCAAACAGCTCGCGTCCCATTACTGTTTCGCGCAAAATATTCAACGCGGCTGCGGGTTTACCGTAAGCATTATTTCCAAATTGACGTATGCTTTCTGAGTTACTCATAATAGGCTCTAATCCTTTTTGATCTCCACTCATGTAGGGTACAATATTTTTGGCTGGACCACGATCGGCAGGAAAATTAGGATCCCATTCCATCAAGGCCACATACTCTAAAAACGAGTTTAATCCTTCGTCCATCCATGTCCATTGGCGTTCATCCGAATTGACAATCATTGGGAAAAAATTATGTCCTACTTCATGAACAATTACACTCATCATACCGTGCTTAACTCGGTCTGAGTATTTTCCATCTGCATCCGGACGACCCCAATTCCAGCAAATCATTGGGTATTCCATTCCTTGGTCTTCTGCATTAATCGAAATGGCTTTTGGGTACGGATAATCAAAAGTATGCGCTGAATAGCTCTTGAGTGTATGCGCCACAATTCGTGTAGAGTACTGCTCCCATAGCGGATTCCCCTCTTTTGGATACAATGAAATAGCCATAGTAGTTCGAGTAGCTAGTTGAACAGCCATTGCATCATAGATGAATTTTCTTGAGGTTGAAATACCGAAATCACGCACATTGGTTGCTTTGAATTTCCATGTTTTTTTCTGAGTTGAAAAGCCTTTTTCAGCTGCTTCAGCTTCGGCTTGTGTAACAATTATCACGGGTTTATCAAATGACTTCTCAGCTTGAGCATAACGCGCCAATTGAGTGGGTGTAAACACTTCACTTCTATTTACTAATTCGCCAGTAGCTTCTAATATATGATCGGCTGGAACCGTAATATTGACATCAAAATTCCCGAAAGGCAAAGCAAATTCGCCTGCACCCCAAAATTGTTGATTTTGCCATCCTTCTACATCATTATAAACCGCCATTCTTGGGTAAAACTGAGCCAAAATATACAATCTATTTCCGTCTTCAAATTGCTCATAGCCAGAACGGCCTCCATCCAAACGGTAATTGTTGATGTTGTACCACCATTTGATGGAAAACGTAATTTTTTCACCATGCTTTAAAGGTGTGGCTAACTCGATGCGCATCATCGTTTGATTGATGGTGTAATTCATTGGTTTACCTGCGGCGTCTTTTACATATTCAATATTGAAACCCCCATCAAAGTCTTCTTCTAGATACTTACGAGAAAATCCTTTCGGACTCATCACCGGATCGGTAACATTGCTCTCTACCAATGGCGAAAGAGATTTACGCGATTGTTGATTTTGATCGAGTTGCATCCACAAATAATCCAAAGCTTCTTTGGCATTATTGGTGTAGGTTATGGTTTCTTGACCAAATAGTTTGGCATTTTTATCGTCCAACTCAATATCAATTTTGTAGTCGGCTTGTTGCTGATAATATTCAGGTCCGGGCGCACCAGAAGCAGTACGGTACATATTGGGTGTGGCCAACAAATCGTACATTTGTTTGAATTTATCGGAATTTCTCTCTACGTTTTTGTCCTGAGCCACAGCGAGGATAGGAAAAACTAAAAAGCCTAAAAGAATTTTTCTCATGGTGTTAAAATAAGGCAATAAAAATAAGTATTTTATGATGAGATTTTGGAATCACCACTTATTTTAACATTCCTTTAAAGTTTTCGGTGGTGAGTAATAAACTCTGTTTGCTGCCATTGAAATGAGCTTGAATGATGTTTTGTTGTTCACCGTGATTTTCCATAATCATGGTATTCTCTATTTCAATTGAGTTAATTTTGGGAACTTCTTTGATTCTGAGGTAGCAAATCAAAACGTTATCTTCGGTTTCCTTGCTCAGGTATTCTAGCACCTTACTTTGACCATTGACTTTGATAAGAAATTTTTCGGCAAAATATTTTTTTAGAAGCTCCACTTGTTCGGGCGTTTCGTTATCGGTAGTCAAATCACACTTTTTTCGGTATTTTTTTTCAATCGCCTCGTTGATATCATCAATAAAAAGACGACTCGTTATTTGAAGCATTTTCTTTTCTTTGGCGTGATTAATTTGGTGTATCGCCACATAAAATTTATGCACCCCCACAGCAGACAAGGTGGTTAAAAGAAAGCAAAACAATAGTACTTGGAGTAAATAGTTCTTTTTCATTCTTTTACAATTTCACAAACTCTTTGTGCTTCAAAATAAAAAAATCCATCAGTTCCAAATTGGTTTTTTTAGCCATTGATTGGGACGCGCTATCAGCCTCGCAAAATGATAAAAAAAGACTGATTTGATAATCTTTCAGTTGTAAGGTTTGGGTAAAAAAGCTGTATTTAACTTTTTTGGTTACTTCTTCTTTAAAATTTACTTCCCCTTCACCACTTTTGCCCAAGTCTTTTTTACGAAACAATTTTCGAACTTCTTTGTACATCCTAACAAAATCCATTCCGTTCTCAATCGAACCATCATAAACACCGACCACTTTGGGTGATGTTTTGGAGTCTGGAGCGTACTTTTTATCCACTATTCTTTGACTGTTTTGAATAATTTTTTGATTGTTTCTTTTATCAACAACCACCTCTTTCAATAAATTTACCACAGCTTCTAAACCTACCACAAAAGAATCATTGGCGATATCTTCCTTGGAGAGAACGATTTTTTTTAACTTAAACGACATACTCGAAAAAATCAAGGTGTCTTTTTCACGGGCAATAATTTCAAAAGCACCATTCAGTTTTACTGTCGTTCCGCTATTGGAATTGGGATTAAAAACCAACACATCTTCTACGCTAATACTGTCATTAACAACGAACCCGTGCATTGTTTTTCTAGGACCATTTTGCGTCCAAGCGAATGATGTGAACAAGCACAACATCAAAAAAATGATATTATTTTTCATTGAGTAATTTCAGATAAACGACAGACAATTCTCCGATTAAAAAAATGGTTAAGGTTTTGTTTTTGCTTTTTACCGCATCAACAAATCTAGTGTTTTCTGCCAGAAAAAACTGAAAACCTTTGACATATTCTGCAGGAATATTAAATTTATTGATGTAAAAGCTATCTTCAAACCACTCGTTAATAAGCTCTAGAGTATGCTCCTTTTTTTCAACTTCCACCTCTTTTCTCAGCATAGTTGTTCGACCAGAAATAGAATTCAAAATGGCGTCTAATGACACTTGCGTATTTAAACCATACGTATTACTTCCTCCACCAGTTGCAGTGTAAAGTCTTCTTTCTGCTGGTGTATAGGCTTTGGCTGGTTTAGCTAAAATCCCCAAATCGACAGCATTGATGTCTTTGTATTGTTTGATTTCCACTTCTTTCAAATTGTAACTAGCCAACTCCATATCTACAAAAAACAAAGGCGATTTTAGGTTTGAATAGGTCAAAACTATTTTTTTACTTTTGAGATGAACAGCCGAAAATTGGAGTGTATCATTTTCTTGCGCTTGGATTTGAAAATAACCGCCACGCTCGGTTGAAGTAGATAAATTTGTATTGAGATTGATGATGTAAATACCTTCTAGATCTTCGGTATAGGCTCTTATTTTTCCTTTGAGTTCCGTTCGCTGAGCAAACAAAACACTAGAGAAAAGTGCAAGAAGGAAAGAAAAAAAGTATTTTTTAAACATATATACGTCCGAAAACTGAGGTAAAAGTAGTAGAAACACTTCCAAAAATTAAGCCAAGTAAAATCTAATTAAATGTTAATTTATAATTCGATTAAGTTTGTAGCTTTGTAAAAAACAATGACTTTGAGATGAAAAATTTAATTATTGCGAGCACTTCAACGGTATACAATGGGAATTATTTGGATTATTTATTGGATGAATTAAAACTGCTGTTTTCAAATTGTAAGCGCGTTGTTTTTATCCCGTACGCTCGCCCAGGAGGTATAAGTCATGATGATTATACAGCCAAAGTAAAAGCCGTTTTTGCCGAGATAAACATTACCGTAAAAGGACTGCATGAATTTGAGAATCCTGAAGAAGCTATAGCTCAAGCCGAAGGTATTTTTACGGGTGGAGGAAATACTTTTTTACTGGTGACACAATTATACAACAATCGGGTAATGACTATTTTATCGGAAGTAATTAACAAAGGCACACCCTATTTAGGAACGAGCGCTGGTAGTAATATTACTGGTGTATCGATGCAAACCACCAATGATATGCCCATTATTTATCCCCCGAGCTTTTCTACCTTATCGGCAATTCCGTTTAATTTGAATCCACATTACCTCGATCCAGATGCCAACAGCAAGCATATGGGTGAAACACGTGAAACTCGAATCAAAGAATTTCATGCGTTTAATGCAACTCCCGTTCTGGGATTACGAGAAGGAAGTTGGCTTCGCGTAAAAGGTGACAGCATCGTATTAGAAGGTAACTTGACGGCACGGTTGTTCAGGCAAAATGAAGCACCAATGGAAGTAGAACCAGGAACTGACCTGAGTTTTTTAAAGTAACTTCCCAAAACACAAATGAACTTCTCGCCTCGTGAAAATAAAAAAACCTCTACCGTAAAGTAGAGGTTTAAATCTAAGAGCGGAAGACGAGGCTCGAACTCGCGACAACCAGCTTGGAAGGCTGGAGCTCTACCAACTGAGCTACTTCCGCATTTGTTTTGTGAGTGCAAATATATAGTATTTGTTGCATTGGATGCAAATTTTTTTTAGTAAAAATTTAAGGTAGAAATTGTTTGACATTTAATAATTCAAAAAAAACACGAGTAATTCATTCGTAATCACTTATTTTACATTTGGTATGACAACAATAAAAAAGATTGATTATAACGCCACTTTCGCTGTTAGACACCCTGTTTTGAGAGCAGGCAAACCTATTGAAAGCTGTTTTTTTGAAGGCGATGACTTGGAAAGCACCTTGCATTTGGGACTTTTTGATGTTGATAAATTGGTAGGTGTAATTTCTGTTTTTAAAAATAAATCAACTACCTTTAAGGCTAGTTTGCAGTTTCAGATAAGAGGAATGGCTGTTTTGAAAGAATACCAAGCTTTTGGATACGGAAAGAAACTTTTGCAAAGCGCGGAAGCCCTGATTGTGGCGCAAAAAGGGGAGTTGATTTGGTTTAATGCTCGTGAAAAGGCAGTCCCTTTTTATCAAAAATCAGGCTATATTATTGAAGGAAAACCTTTTGAAATCAAAGATATTGGAATTCATTATATTATGTTTAAACAAATTGGCTGATTGCCTATGGTAAAAAAATACGTAGCTATTCTTTTCCTTTTTTTTATTTCATGCCAGGAGCGAAATGCAATCCAAATTGCTGAAAACGCCTCCTTCAGTAGCTTTATTTCTTTTTTTAAACCCAACAAAATCAAAATTGATTCCACTTTAGTGCTTTCATACAAGGATACTCTCCTGCATTCTTTTTACCGAAAAAACAACTATGAGGTAGCTTGGAGCAACAAAGAGCATCGTCATTTTGCATTGAACGAAATGACCAATTCAATCGATGAAGGATTAGAACCCAACGATTATTTTGTTTCTTTTCTATCCAAACAGGAAACCGAATTTGATAGTTTAAGCGAAGTAAAAAAAGTCCGATACGACATTGAACTCACACGAAGTTTTCAACGCTACATTCGCCACATCAATCAAGGAAAAGTAGACCCGTATGCGCTCTATGACGATTGGGATTTTGGTAAAAAAAATACTCCTGTTAACCGCATTTTGTTTGACTGTTTCAACCACAACAATTTTGCCGAAAAAATAGAACAATTGAAACCCCAAATTAAACGCTATCAACAACTAAAAGAGTCACTCAAAAAACTCAACGAATACCCTGATAAAACGATTGAACAAGTTGATCCCAAGGAAAAATTCACGCTAAAATCGTCTTCCAAATTGATGGTTTTAATCAAGAAGAAACTGATTTATTGGGGCGATTTAAAACGAAAAGATTCCGCTTTATCCAAAGTTTTTGACAAAGAAACATTCGCAGCGGTAAAACGATTCCAAAAGCGACACGGCTTGCGTGATGATGGTGTAATTGGCCGTAGCACTATCGAAGCGTTGAATTACTCGCGAAACCAACGCATTGAACAAGTTATTGTCAATTTGGAACGGTTGCGATGGCTACCTGACACCTTAGGCAATCATTATATTTTGGTAAATCTGCCCAACTATTATCTAACCGTTTACAAAAATAACGACAGCATTTTATCGCACAAAGTCGTAGTCGGAAAAGACACCCGCAAAACGCCCTTGCTCTCGTCTAAACTAACCAATATCATTTTGAATCCGAACTGGACTGTTCCACCAACCATTTTGAAAGAAGATGTTTTTCCGGAGGCCATTAGGAGTCGAAGTGCGTTTAGCAAAAGAGGATTGCATATTTTCGATTCTAAAAACCGTGAAGTGAGTCCGTGGAAATGGAAAATGGCCGATGCCAAACGGTACAAATACGTTCAAAATCCGAGTAAAAATAATTCGCTTGGCTTTATCAAAATCAATTTTAGTAACCGCTATGCTGTTTATTTGCACGACACCAACCACCGCAATTACTTCAAGTACGATTACAGAGCGCTAAGTTCGGGGTGTGTTCGCGTTGAAAATCCGTTGGAATTGGGGTGTTATTTGTTGAATGATGAAGAAAATTGGAGTTTAGAACAAATAGAAGAAGTAACTAAAAAAGCCAAAAAACTCAAAACCACTTCCATAGATTTGGAGGAAGCCATTTACGTCCATTTTCTATACAATACCGCTTGGATTGAGAATGACGTGCTTCAATTTAGAGAGGACATCTATTGCTTGGATGCCGACTTGTATTCTAAATTGCGATATTGATGCTGTGGTTACTACTGTGGTGAATATACAGACAGGATTTATTTTTGATCGTGTTGACAATTTTGGCAGTTAAGGCTAAGGGCAACGCAGGACAACCAAAACTTCTTCCCAAACGGTGGTGTGTTTTTATAAAATGATTTGAAACATAATCGGCTCCGTGTATCACAATGGCTCTGGCTCTGGCATTATCGTTTTTGTTTTTTTCCAACCCGTCCAATCGCAGGGATAATCCATGAGTTCCTGTATACGTTTCATTGGTCAAATAAAATCCCAAACTACTTTTGTATGATTCATTGGCATTGGAAAAATCAGTAGCTTTTAGATCGCCCGAATTTTTTCCGTGAGCCACCAACGATTGAAACAGAATTTGGTGCGTATTCATATCAATAACCCAAAGTCTTTTTTGGGTAGAAGGCAAATCAAAATCGACGATAGTCAGTATCGGATTTTGTATCAGTCCTTTTGCCTCTATATGGGTATATCCATCCATAGCTTTTGAAAAAACCGCAAAAAAAGGCATTTCAAATCCGTTATTTTGCAAAGAGTAATACAACTCCCTTTTTTCCTCATCAGCTACCACATGCACTGTTTCTTTGTTGGACGCAACAGTGGCTGTTAGATTGGAAGGCTCTTCTTTTTTTGAAACAAATAAACCCATACCAATTATTGCTATGGTCAATAATCGATGCAACATAAAAAAAGTAGGTTATGTTAATACTAGATTTGGGATTACAAACCTAGAAAAAAGGATTGGTTAAAAAAAATAAAACACCTCTTTTTTATCGTTTATATGCGATTTTTGTCGTTTAAATGCATTTTTTATTTTTTAATATAAATTTTTTCTTACTTTTGTGGTTTGGAATAAATGTTAAAAAAAAACATATTTCAATTTTATATTTATATTTGTTTTACCAACTGTTAGTCAATGCGCCAAATAAAATTTGCCACTCTCTTCGTTTTCACATTGTTGAATGTGGTAGGCTATTCTCAAAATCCAAAAAAAACACTGCGCACTAAGTTTACAAACGAAAAGATTTCGATTGATGGAAAGTTAAATGAAGCCGTATGGAAGGACGCCGAGATAGCAACCAATTTTTTGATGAACGAACCAGACAATGGCAAAGAAGAACCCAAAGAGCGAAAAACAGAGGTCAAATTGGTTTACGACAATGAAGCGGTTTACGTAGCTGCCATCATGTATGACAATGAAGCGAGCAAATTGGCCAGAGAACTTACTATTCGCGATGATTTTGCCAACGCAGATCATTTTGGAGTACTCATCAACGGATTCAATGACGGTCAGCAAGATTTTCGCTTTTTAGTTAGTTCGTCAGGCGTGCAGCAAGATTGCGTGTATACCGAGTCTAACGGGGAGGATTTTTCATGGAATGCGATTTGGGATAGTAGTGTAACCATCACCGATTATGGTTGGGTTGCTGAGATGAAAATTCCTTATGCTGCTTTGCGTTTTTCATCTGAAAAAAAACAAACTTGGGGTTTGAATTTTTACCGTGAAGTTCGCAATTTGAGACAAAAATTCACTTGGAACCGCATTGATAACAACATCAATAATGAAGCCAATCAAGCAGGAATTTTGGAAGGAATTGAAAACATCCAAACACCCACTCGCTTATTCTTAATACCGTATTCGTCGTTTTATTTGAATGCCAATGACGAACAAAAAACCAAAGGAGAACTCAAAGGTGGAATGGATGTAAAGTACGGAATTAATGATGCTTTTACGTTGGACGCGATTTTAGTTCCCGATTTCGGGCAAGCTGCCTTTGACAAAGTAGAACTCAATTTGGGTCCGTTTGAACAGCAGTTCAACGAAAATCGACCTTTTTTTACAGAGGGAACGGAACTTTTCAGTAAAGGTTCTTTGTTGTATTCGCGCAGAATCGGCGGAAGACCATCAGGCAGAGCCCGCTTAAATGATGACGAAGAGTTTGAGGAAAACCCTGCTAATGTAGATTTACTGAATGCTTTAAAAATATCTGGTAGAACAAAAAATGGCCTCGGAATTGGCGTATTGAATGCCATTACAGAGAAAACAAGTGCCAAAATTAGGAATACAGTAACTGGTGAAACACGATCTGAAATGATTGAACCGCTTGCCAATTACAACGTTTTTGTGTTGGATCAGCGTTTTCGAAAAAACTCATCGGTTACTTTCATAAACACCAACGTCATGCGAGCTGGTGAGTATAGAGATGCCAATGTAGCCGCAGTGCTCTTTGACTTGAACACCAAGAAAAACACCTTCAATCTTTCGGGCGACTACAAGTACAGTTACATCAACGATTTTGGAGGGGAAAACAACCGAACTGGTTACAACACTTCTCTCAACTTTGGAGAGACAAGCGGAAAATACCGTTTTTCACTTGGAGGACAATACGTATCAACCGATTGGGACAACAACGATTTGGGAATCAACTTTCAAACGCATTATCATGTGCTGTATTTTAACAATAGTTACCGCATTCTCAACCCAACCAAGCGATTCAACACGTTTAATGTAAACAACAATTGGTATGCCGAATTTGACAACAGAACAGGCCGATTGCAAGGTTTTAACACAAATTTGAATTTCAATATAACTTCCAAAAAAAATGACTACTACGGATTTGGTTTCAATACCACTCCATTTGATACGTATGATTTTTATGAACCGCGCTCGGAAAACGAACAACAATTTTTAAAGGTTCCCAAATCCATCAGGCCTTGGGTTTTCTTCTCTTCCAATTACAACCGAAAATTTGCAGTTGATTTTAATCCTTTTGTTTCTTTTTTTCAGGGCGATAATCGGTATGTAAGGGGATTATTTTTTAGTCCACGTTACCGTTTTTCGAACAAATTTTCGCTGATTTATGAGTTTTCATACAACTTCTTAAACAACAATTTAGGTTATGTAAATGATGATGCGAATGGCATTTACATCGGAAAGCGTGATCGTACAATTTATATCAACTCATTGACTAGTAAATTTACCATCAACAACCTCATGAACATTAATTTATCGGTGCGTCACTATTGGTCTTATGCCATTTACGACAGCATTTATAGATTACAAGACGATGGAAGTTTGATTTTAAGTCCCTTTTATTCGATTAACCACGATGAGAATTTTAATACCTGGAACCTCGATTTATCCTACTCGTGGTGGTTTGCACCCGGAAGCCAAATTTCTATTTTGTATCGAAACAATGCGCTTACTGATGCATCAGGATTGTCGGTTGATAAAGACTTCGGGTCCAACATCAACCAGCTCATCACCAACAGAAATTTAGATCATATTTTCTCCATAAGTGTGCGTTATTTTATTGATATCAATTCATTCAAAAAATAACGTTTTCGTTAGTATCTTTTTTGCAAAAACAACCCTTTTTTAAATTTCTAAAAAATCAAATAACCTATCTTTGTTCGAAAATAATATTCGAATGAATAAGAAAGTAATTTTAATGATTTTGGATGGTTGGGGAAAATCACCTGATCCAAAAGTTTCCGCCATAGATAATGCTAATGTTCCGTTTATCAACAGTCTTTACCAAAAATATCCCAATGCTGAGTTGCGAACGGATGGCTTAAATGTAGGTCTACCAGAAGGGCAAATGGGAAATTCCGAAGTGGGACACATGAACTTAGGTGCAGGTCGAATTGTGTACCAAGACTTGGCCAAAATAAACTTAGCGGTTCAAAACAAAACCATGAACCAAGAAAAACCACTACTAGAGGCATTTCACTACGCCAAAACCAATGACAAAAAAGTACATTTCTTAGGATTGGTTTCCAACGGTGGCGTGCATTCGCATACTTCGCATTTGTATGGCCTATTGGACGCCGCAGCTGATTTTGGCCTTAAAAAAATATTCATTCATGCTTTTACCGACGGTCGCGATGTGGACCCGAAATCGGCTTTGGTTGACATTGCCAATTTGGATGATTATGTGAAAAACTCTTCTGCTAAAATTGCGACTATTATCGGACGATACTATGCTATGGATCGAGACAAACGCTGGGAAAGGGTGAAGCTGGCTTACGATTTGGTTGTGAATGCAGAAGGTGAAAAATCTACCAACGCGGTAGAAAGTATCCAAAAAAGTTACGACAACAATTGTACTGATGAATTTATTCAACCGATTGTGATGACTGATAAAAACGGAAATCCTCTAGCTAAAATTGAAAATGGCGATGTGGTCATTTTTTTTAATTTCAGGACCGATAGAGGCCGCGAATTGACAGAAGTACTTTCACAAAAAGATTTCCACGAATACAACATGCACAAACTGAATTTGTATTACGTAACTATGACCAATTACGATGATACCTATCAAAATGTACACGTCATTTACGACAAAGAAAACATTACCGAAACACTAGGAGAAGTACTGGCAAAGCACCACAAAAAACAAATTCGCATTGCCGAAACAGAAAAATACCCGCATGTAACCTTTTTCTTTTCAGGAGGAAGAGAAGTTCCTTTTGAAGGTGAAACCCGAATTTTACGCAATTCACCCAAAGTGGCAACCTACGATTTACAACCCGAAATGAGTGCTTACGAGTTGAAAGACGCATTGATTCCGGAACTGAACAAAGGGGAAGTTGATTTTGTATGCCTAAATTTTGCCAATGGCGATATGGTTGGTCATACCGGTGTGATGGAAGCCGCTATTAAAGCTTGTGAAGCCGTAGACAATTGTGTAAAAGAAGTAGTTGAAGCCGCTCTAAAAAACCACTATACAACCCTAATTATTGCCGATCATGGCAATTGCGAAACCATGCTTAATCCTGATGGCTCACCAAATACAGCACATACTACAAATCCGGTTCCTATTATTTTGGTCGACAATGACATAAAAGCAATTAAGGATGGTGTTTTGGGCGATATCGCACCCACCATTTTGGCACTAATGGGAATTGATAAACCCGCAGCAATGACCTGTCATTCTTTGGTCTAGACTTAGTTACTTCAAAAAAAGAGACCCACTGATGTAGGTCTCTTTTTTTATAAATAAAAGTTAAAGTTTCAATTTCGATAGTATTACTATTATTTTTGTTTATTTTTGTTTCAATTTTGAATGTAAAACTTTTAAAAACAAAAATCATGAAAAAATTTGCCCTTACCGGATTAACATGTGTTGCGCTGCTTGTAGCTTCATGCAACCAAAGCAAGAAAGATTCTGCGGAATCAAAAGGAGCCGCCGAAACCAACAAAGAGGTACAAAAAGTTATTGATGAACTCGGATTGGTTTATGTGGAAGAAGGAGCACAAACTGTTATTACTTACGATGAAGTCAACGCCGCTCAACAAGCTTGGTGTGATGCATTGGTAAAAATTGGAAAACTCAAAGAAGAGGGTGGTGATTACAAAGCTTTTGCGGAACAAGTTTTATCAGAAGCGTACAATTATGATTACGGTAAAGTCTTCTTCAAACCTACTTTGGCATACGGAGAACAGACTTTTAGAAACGACAAAAAAGGGGCTTTAGCCTATTTTATTGGTGGTGACAAAGATTATCCTAATGACAAAGGCTTCGCGTTGACACCGTGGGTAAAGGCAAGATACGACAATGCTGGAAGTGACAATCAAGGTATTCAAATTTATGGTTCTATAGCAATAACCATGGGAAATGTTTGGGTTACCGACAAGAATGGAAATGAGGTTATGGTAGACAAAACATGGGTTTTCAAAAAAGGGAAAGACGGAAAACTCCGAATCATAGTTCACAAGTCATCACTTCCTTTTTCACCTACAAAGTAATTTAATCTGGGCTGACTCTTCATTGAGTCAGCCCAAAATAAACAAATCAATGAAATTAAAAACTGTTTTTCTTGTAGTAGCTTGCATCGGAGTTCAAACTATTTATTCCCAAAACAACCGAATAACCGAACGCAACACTATTGGTTGGTACAATTATTTTGGCACATTCAAATTGAACCAAAAATTCAGTTTACATAGTGAGTATCAACTGCGGAGAGTAAACTACATCACCGATAAACAGCAAGGTTTATTGCGAGTAGGCCTCAACTACAATCCTAACTCAAAATTGCAATTGCGATTAGGTTATGCTTGGATTGAAACCTACCCTTACAGTGAAACACCCATCAACAGTATGGGCAAAGATTTTACCGAACACCGCGCATTCCAGATGCTAAGTATAACCGACAGAATCGCTAAATTTGATATCACGCATCGATTTATGCTGGAACAAAGATGGGTAGGAAGGTACACCAATACTGCCTTAACAACCGAAGACGACTTCCCTTTTTTGAACCGATTGAGATACATGATTAGAATACAAATGCCTCTAAAAGGTAATCAAATAGAAAACAAAACGCCTTACCTTGCGTTTTATGACGAACTATTCATTGGTTTTGGCAACAATGTAAATGAGAATGTTTTTGATCAAAACCGCATTGGTTTGCTGGCCGGATACCGATTTAACGATCATTTCAGAATAGAAGCCGGTTACCTCAATCAAACCCTACAATTGGGCAGAGAAGTCAACAATCGGAATGTATTTCAGAGCAATAATGGCTTTATCATTAATACGCTCTTCAACTTTGATTTCTCCTCCAAAAACTAAAGTTCTCTTCCAACTCGGATTTCCTTTCCTTTTCAGAGAGACTGAAACCCTTAATCCAACAACCGCCCATAAATAGAGCCAGCAATTGGTGTTTTTCCGCATACACAATCAAAATCGTGGCTGATCCATTTCATAGTATACGTTAAAAAAAATATAAAAGAGAAGAGTACTATTAATTTTTAATAGCTTTACTATTATATTTGCATTCACTATTATCAATAATGATAGTATAAAAACACAACTATGAAATTTAAACTATCACTTTTAGCCGTGCTATTAGCCATTACTTGGCCAGGAATTGCACAAAACTCCAAAGAGACAACCAACGATGTTAAGGAGTTTACGAGTTTGACGGAAGCACTCAAAAACCCAAAAGAGGTCATCCGTCTTGATTTGAGTAATCAGAGTGGCGTTTTGTCTCCTGATGTGTGGTCGAAGTTTACCAATTTGGAATATTTGAGTTTAAAAAATGATCACCTAACGAGTATTCCAAAAGAAATTGGGTTGCTAAAAAACTTAAAAGTGCTGGATTTGAGCGGAAATGATTTTACTGAACTACCACAAGAGTTCACGCAACTCAGCCAACTAGAGGAACTGTATTTGAACGATGAAAAAAATATGAATTTACCTAAAACTATAGAAATCATGAGCAAATTACCTAAACTTAAATCACTGCATTTAGAAAACGACCAGTTAGAAACTTTGCCCAACAACATGAAACGTTTGGAACATTTGGAATTTTTGTACTTAGGGCAAAATAGATTCAAGGAGATTCCGAAACAAATCGAGAGTCTACCGCACTTGCAGTATTTGGATGTAAAAAACAACAAAATCAATCCCGATTTACCTGATATGAAAAACCTTAATTTCGGATTTAAAATAAATTTCTAAAACATGGCTGAAGCTATCATTCCTTTATTATCGCTTATCGCACTCGAAGTTATTTTGGGTATTGATAACATCATTTTCATCTCTATTTTAGCTGATAAATTACCCGAAAGTCAACGCAACAAACTACGTTACTGGGGAATCGGCTTGGCCATGCTTATGCGATTGGCTTTATTAGCATTCATCTCTTGGATATTGCGACTTGATGCTCCATTGTTTAACTTGTTTGAAATTGACTTTACTGGTAAGGGCTTGATTCTGATTCTGGGAGGTTTATTTTTGATTTACAAAAGCACCAAAGAAATTTACCACAAATCAGAAGTGGCCAATAATGAAATGGAACAACTTCCCAAGAAATCAAGTTTTAGAAAAATGTTGGGTGAAGTAATTCTGCTCGATTTGGTGTTTTCGATCGATTCCATTATTACCGCGGTAGGAATGGTCAATGAGTTGTGGGTTATGTACACCGCTGTAATTGTAACGGTAATCATCATGCTATTTGCTTCTAAACCAATCAGCGAATTCATCGCCAAACATCCGTCTTTCAAAATTTTAGCCTTGTGCTTTTTGATGATGATAGGCGTATCCCTGATTGCCGAAGGATTCCATTTTGAAATTCCGAAAGGCTATATTTATTTTTCTATGGCATTTGCCTTCTTAGTAGATATCATTCAGATGAAAACCATACCAAAAAATACCGCTCAAAAATAAATTTATCATGCAACAAATATTATCCAATATTAGTATTTCTGTTAACGAAAAATTGTACGTAAAAAACCCTGAAACATCCGATTTAGGCAAAAAAATCATCGAAAACAGTATCCTATTAATCGACGAAATGGGTTTTGAAAATTTTACTTTCAAAAAACTAGGTGAACGAATTGGATCTAATGAAAGTTCGATTTACCGTTACTTCGAAAGCAAACACAAATTACTACTTTACCTTACCTCTTGGTATTGGGGTTGGATGGAATACAAACTTGTTTTTGCAACCAACAACCTGTACAATCCGTTTGAAAAATTACGAAAAGGTATTCAAATTATTACCGAAAAAGTAGTCGATGACACCTCTACGATTCACATTAACGAAGCTGTTTTAAATAAAATTATAATCACAGAATTTACCAAAACGATACTCACTAAAGAAGTCGACGAAGAAAATAAAGAAGGGTTTTTCTTGGTATACAAAAGAGTCATCAATCGGTTGATAGATATGATTACGGAGGTTAATCCGAAATATCCCTTTGCTAAAAGTTTAGCTTCCTCGATCGTAGAAGGTGCCTTACACCAACATTTTTTGCGTGATCATTTAAAAACAATCACCAATTGCAACGAAACCATTTCGCCCACCGATTTCTACCTAAACTTAGTTGAACAAACGCTACGCTAAAACATGATACAAACTCCATTACAACGCTTATTCAGTTTACTCAAACTTGATAAAAAAGACATTTCACAAATTATTTTCTACGCTATTTTTGCTGGATTGGTGAGTTTGTCTTTACCACTTGGAATTCAAGCCATTATCAATTTAATACAATCAGGAAGAGTAAGTATCTCGTGGATTGTACTGGTATTTATAGTGGTTTTGGGAGTGGCATTAGTGGGTATTTTGTCGCTCATGCAGTTGCGAATAACAGAAAATTTACAGCAAAAGATCTTTGTTCGCTCCTCTTTTGAATTTGCCTATCGTTTGCCAAAAATTAAATTTGAGGAATTGTACAACCAATATCCACCCGAATTAGCCAATCGTTTCTTTGATACCCTTACCATTCAAAAAGGAACTTCAAAACTCTTGATTGACTTTTCATCAGCACTTTTGCAAATCATTTTTGGTATAATTTTGTTGTCACTCTACCATCCCTTTTTTATCATTTTTGGTTTTTTATTACTTGTTCTACTCTACTCTATTTTTAAATTTTCATATGGCTCGGGACTTTCAACCAGTTTAAAAGAGTCGAAATTCAAGTATAAAGTGGTGAGTTGGTTGCAAGAAATTGCCCGAAATAATTTTAGTTTCCGTAAAAAAGAACAATTTGAATTTGCATTGTCAAAAAATAACATACTCGTTGAAGAATACCTTCATTACCGGGAAAAACATTTTAGTGTTATCAAAAGACAATTTACCCAATTAATTGTTTTTAAAGTCATCATTACGGCAAGTTTACTACTCATTGGTGGCTATTTGGTACTGAATCAAAAAATGAATATTGGTCAGTTTGTGGCAGCCGAAATAATTATTCTTTTGGTTATCAATTCGGTAGAAAAAATTATTGTAGGTCTAGAAAGCTTGTATGATGTTATTACTTCTGTGGAAAAAATTGGTCAAATTGTCGATTTGCAAATTGAAAATTCAAACGCAAAAGCAATTGAATACTGTTTTACCAATATTAGTCTTGAGGCAGAAAACTTACGTTTCAAATTCCCCGATTCTAGCGATTATGTAATTGATAAAATCAATCTTAAAATTGAACCCGCTGAGAAAATTTATTTGGAAGGAAACAACGGTTCGGGTAAAACCACTCTAATTCGAATTTTGTCAGGCTTGTTACAACCGAGTTCCGGCTCGTTTTTTATCAATGATGATACGTACAGAAAAATTGATTTAACGCAATACCGTACGCACATTGGCACCATAATTACTGGTGAAACTCCTTTTGAAGGAACTATTTTAGAAAACCTTACTTTTAACAACCCAAATGTTCCCCATGAAGAAATCAAATGGGCCATTGATAGCGTAAAACTTAGTGATTTTATTAAATCGCTACCTGAGGGATTGGACACTAAAATTTTCCCAGAAGGAAAGCAATTGTCATCATCCAACGCGCAGAAAATTTTGTTGGCTCGAAGCATTATCAACAAACCAAGAATTCTATTCTATGAAGACCCTCTTGACAAAATGGATGAAGATGCAGCACGAGAAATCATTGACTTTATTACGGATAAACAACACAAATGGACGGTTATTGTTTCCTCTAAAAACGAGTACTGGAAACAAAAATGCTCACGCAACATCATAATGAATGAAGGAAAAATTAGTTACGACTCTAAAGCACAATAATCATGTTGAATATTTCTAAAGAAAATCCGATTACCGAAAATATTGACCAATTTAGTTCAGTACGTAATTTAACCCACCGGCCTCATTACAAAATACTGAACAAAATCATTGTTACTGTAACGATTGTGGTATTGATTATTTTCTTTTTACCTTGGACACAAAACATCTCAGGTTCGGGAGCAGTAACCACGCTAAAACCCGATCAACGTCCTCAAACCATTCATTCTGCCATAGCAGGTAGAATCGAAAAATGGTATGTAAAAGAAGGTGATTTTGTTAGAAAAGGCGATACAATCTTGTTTATTTCCGAAATCAAAGAAGAGTATTTTGATCCCAATTTGGTAAACAACACCAAAAGTCAGGTTGATGCCAAAAAAATGGCTGTGCAGTCTTACGGAAGTAAAGTAACTACTTTGTCTTCACAAATAGCCGCCATTGAAAGTGAGCGGAACCTGAAATTGGAACAAGCTCAAAATAAAATCAGGCAAGGTGTACTTAAGGTAAAAAGCGATAGCATGGATTTGGAAGCGGTAAAAACCCAGATAAAAATTGCCACTACTCAGTTCAATCGTGCTGTGGCCCTTAATAAAGAGGGATTAAAACCATTGACCGACGTGGAAGAAAAACGCCTTAAATTACAAGAAGTAGAGGCCAAAATCATCACACAAGAAAACAAGTTGTTGGCAAGCAAAAACGAATTAATTAATGCCAAAGTAGAAGTAAATCGTATTGGTGCTGAATACGCCGAAAAGGCTACAAAAGCTAAAAGTGATCAGTATACAGCGCTAAGTAGTCAATACGATACGGAGGCGCAGGTAAACAAATTACAAAGTCAATATGTCAATTATCAAATTCGCAATGGTTTGTACTACATCAAAGCGCCTCAAGATGGATATGTAAACCGCGCGTTACAATCAGGTATTGGTGAAACAATCAAAGAGGGAACTCAAATTGTGAGTATCATGCCAGCTCGCTACGATATTGCGGTTGAAACTTTTGTTTCTCCTACCGATTTACCTCTTGTCCACAAAGGTGAAAAAGTACGAGTTTGGTTTGATGGATGGCCTACTATCGTTTTCTCGGGTTGGCCCAATATGAGTTACGGAACCTTTGGTGGTCAAATTGTAGCTGTAGAGAATTTCATCAGTGACAACGGCAAGTTTAGGGTACTCATTGCTCCAGATCCTGAGGATGAACCCTGGCCCAAACAAGTCAGTGTTGGTTCGGGTGCACAAACGTTGGCATTGCTAGACAACGTGCCCGTTTGGTTTGAAATATGGCGAACATTAAACGGTTTCCCACCAAACTTTTATCAACCCAAAACCAAATCAGCAGGAGAAAAAAAATGATTTTTTAAGAGCGACCAAGGCAATCCATAATAAAGCCTGTCACTACTAGAAAACAGATTAAATGTAACAAAAAATGAATTTCAAAGTACTTTTCTTTCTATTGTTCACCACCTGGATTTCGGCGCAATCTCCCAATGTGCTTACTTACAATGAGTATTTGGGATATGTTAAAAAATTTCACCCTTTGGTTAAAAGTGCCAACTTAAAAGTGAGTGCTGCCCAAGCCAATTTAATGATGGCCAGAGGTGGATTTGATCCAAAAATTGAAGTCGATTTTGACCAAAAACAATTCAAAGACAAAGAATATTTTTCGCTTTTGAACAGCAGTTTTAAAATTCCAACTTGGTACGGTATCGAAATCAAAGCTGGTTTTGACAACAGCGAGGGAATTTATGTCAATCCGCAAAATACCTTACCCAATCAAGGGCTAACTTCGCTTGGCATAAATGTACCTCTTGGTCAGGGATTGTTGATAAACCAACGCATGGCCGATTTGCGAAAATCCAAAATTCAGCTGCAACTTGGCGAAGCCGAACGCAAACTACAAGCTACTGAAGTTTTGTACGAAGCATCGCTGGCCTATTTCAACTGGAAAAGATCTTATGAAGAAGTCAAACTTTATCAAACCTATTTGCAAAATGCAATGGTTCGTTTTGAAGGTGTATCGCAACTTATCAAAAATGGCGACAAACCCTCTATTGACAGTGTTGAAGCCGGAATTACTGTTCGCAACCGAAAACTAAATCTCGAGGAATCACTACTCAAATTGGCCAAATCCAAACTAGAGCTAGAAACTTTTTTATGGTTAGAAAACAATATTCCGTTGGAACTTCAAGACACAATTATTCCTGAAGAAAATTTGGAACTAACCATCAAAGAAACACTGCGAACCAATGATTTAATGCTAGCCAATCCATCAATAGAAAATCACCCCAAAATTGATGCCTTAGAGAGTAAAATTGGTATTTTAGAAGTTGAACGAAAGCTCAAAGCCAATCAATTATTGCCCAAAATTGATCTGGGTTACCATTACCTATCTGAACCGAACGCATTTAGTAATACGGACTTCAATAACTACAAAGTGGGAGTTAACTTTAGTTTTCCTATTTTTTTACGCAAAGAGCGAGGAAGTCTTAAGATGACACAATTTAAAATACAAGACACCCAATTTGAGTTGAATTTACAAAAACTCCAATTGACCAATAAAATTACTGCTCAACAAACTGAAATTGAAGCGCTCATAAAACAACGAAATATCATCACTAATTTGGTAGACGATTACACAACTATGTTGAACGCTGAAGAACGATTGTTTTCTTTTGGTGAAAGCTCTTTATTTATCATCAACTCGCGCGAAAACAACCTAGTTATGGCGCAATTATCGCGACTTAGCCTCGAAAATCGTTACTTCAATTCGAATGCCGAACTCTTCAAAATCATGGCGAATCCAGATTAAAAAAAATTTGTATATTTGCCTTAGAACTGACTTATTTTATCTATGTAACTTTCTTGTTTAAAGCACTCGCTTTAAACGAATTGTTGCTATTGTGAATGATTAAAAACATTAGTAATGAACACTGTTAAAATTTTTCCAGGCGAGGAATTCAAAGAGCTCGAACTTGAAGACAAGCTCACTTTTCGCTACGCTATTTCCAATCGAGGTCGATTAGTAAGTTTTACCGACGACATCAAAACAGGACGGTTATTAAAAGGTAGTACCGCAGATGGTTACCGAATGTTTCGCTACAAACTAGTACGCAATGGAGAGGTAATCAATAAAACCTACTTTTTTTACAAATTAGTGGCTCAGTATTTTTTACCACCGCCAACTGAAAATCAAATTCAAGTGTTGCATTTGGACCGCGTGAGAGACAACGACGATTACCGCAATTTGCGTTGGGCAACGAAAGAAGAAGCAATGGAATTTTACCGCAACAGTCCATTTGTGATTCAAGCGAAGAAAAACTTGATTGAGCACAATATTAAATCCGACGGTAAAAAACTGACTGTTACCAAAGTAATGTTGATCAAAAAGTTGCTAGCCAAACCCAATCAAAAAACACGTCTTAAAATGATTGCCAAACAATTTGGTGTGAGTGAGATGCAAATTAGACGCATTAAAAGCGGAGAAAACTGGGGTCACATCAAAATCTGATTTCTTGGTTTTTTTTGCAAAAGACGTTGCTTCCCTAGCCCTGATGGCAGCGGAAATAAAAATGCTTGGTCTTTAAAAGCATTTTTTATTGAAGCGAACAGCAGGAACAAGGAAGGCAAGAAAGCACTAGCCATTCGCTCCTAAAAAGTATTCAGCATTTCATAGTATTGCTTATCAATGGTTTCCTGATGATTGGGATGAGCGATTTTGACCATTTCGGCTACACGTTGTTTGAGCGTTTTGCCGTATAGATCGGCTATTCCGTTTTCGGTGATAATGTAATGCACATGAGCTCTTGTGCTTACTACGCCTGCGCCTTGTTTTAAAAATGGAACAATACGACTCTCGCCACGCCTAGTAACAGAGGGCAACGCAATTATAGCCTTGCCGCCCGCACTGAGCGAAGCACCTCGTATGAAATCCATTTGGCCTCCAACTCCAGAGTACAAGTGTGGCCCAATCGAATCGGCGCAAACTTGGCCAGTAACGTCTACTTCAATAGCCGAATTGATGGCAACCATTTTAGGATTTTTACGAATTCGTGCCGTATCGTTGACCATTGAAGATTCTTTCATTTCAAAAAACGGATTGTCGTTTACGTAGTCATACAGTCGTTTGGAACCCATCAAAAAAGTGGCTAACACACGTCCGCGCAACGTGCCTTTGTAATTGCAATTGATCACATCTTTTTCGATCAAATCGATTACACCATCCGAAAACATCTCGGTATGCAAACCCAAATCTTTGTGGTTGGTTAACTTACTGAGTGCAGCATTCGGTATCGAACCAATTCCCATTTGCAATGTACTTTTATCGTCAATTAAAGAAGCGATATAGCCCCCTATTTTGTCTTCTTCGGCGGTAAATGGAGCAGGTTCATGTCCGTAAATAGGTACATCAACATCAACCAAATAATCAATTTCGGAAAAATGGAGAATACCGTCGCCAAACGTACGCGGCATATTGGGATTGACTTGCGCTATGACAATTTTGGCATTTTCGATAGCCGCCACAGTAGCTTCTACCGAAACGCCTAGCGAACAATACCCATGACCATCTGGAGGCGAAACATGTATGAAGGCCACATCCAAAGGCAATACATTTTTGCGAAACAAATGAGGTAACTCACTCAAAAAAACAGGCGTATACGAACCATTTCCTGCCTTTAATGTGTGCCTTACATTGGCTCCTATAAAAAACGAATTAACATGAAAACTAGCTGCCAATTCAGGATTCGCATACCGCGCTTCGCCTTCAACATGCAAATGACAGATTTCAACATTGCGCAACTCATTGGCTCTTTCAGTCAACGCATTGGCTAAAAGGGTGGGCGCGGCAGCAGCGGCTTGAAGATACACTCGATCGCCTGATTTTACAACTTGTACAGCTTCAGCTGCAGAAACATATTTACTCATACCTAACTATTTTGGTGCAAAGTTAGACCGTCCCACCCGGTTAAAATATGATAAAACTCATAAATGGGAAAATCCCCAATTATAAAAAACAAATGAAATGGGTGATGCAAAACTGAACACTTTTCACTAATTTTGCGGTCTCAATTTAAAACAATGATTATCCCAAAAACACGAGAAGAAATCGAATTAATGCGCGAAAGTGCCTTACTGGTTTCTAAGACATTAGGAGAAATTGCTAAAATAATTCGTCCTGGAGTAACCACACTGGAACTCGACAAAGTGGCCGAAGAGTTCATTCGCGATCACGGTGCTGAACCTGGGTTTTTAGGACTATATGGCTTTCCGAATACGCTATGTGTAAGTCCAAACGCACAAGTGGTTCATGGTATTCCAAACGCAAAACCTTTGGAAGAAGGCGATGTGATTTCTGTAGATTGTGGGGTTTTGAAAAATGGTTTTTATGGCGATCATGCTTATAGTTTTGAAATTGGAGAAGTAGCTCCCGAAGTAAAAAAACTACTACAGGTAACCAAAGAAAGTTTGTATGTAGGCATTCGAGAATTTCGTGCTGGAAATCGTGTGGAAGATGTGGGCAATGCCATTCAAAAATACTGTGAAAGTCACGGTTATGGTGTAGTTCGCGAATTGGTAGGTCATGGATTGGGTAGAAAAATGCACGAAGAGCCCGAAATGCCCAACTACGGCAAAAAAGGAAGAGGAAAATTGTTTGTAGAAGGCATGGTGGTAGCGATAGAGCCGATGATCAATATGGGAACGAAAAACATCAAGCAACTCAAAGACGGTTGGACGATTTTGACTGCTGATGGCAAACCCAGTGCGCACTTTGAACACGATGTAGCTTTGATTGATGGGAAACCTGAGATTTTATCGACTTTTCAATACATTTACGATGCGCTTGGAATTGTGAGTAATGAGGAAGATGCGTTTAGAAAAAAGCCTTTAGTCATTAAGTAGAAAATGAAAAAAATATTCAAGTTTATCCTTAATACTATTCCTCGACCCCTTTTGATTCGGTTGAGTATTGTGGTGCGACCAATTCTAGCTTTTTTGTTACAAGGCAATCGATTTACGGATCCGATTGATGGAAAAAGTTTCCGAATGTTTTTGCCCTATGGCTACGGAACCCAACGCAATAATGTGCTCTCTCCCAGTACGCTTTCCTTAGAAAGACACCGCTTATTGTGGTTGTTTTTACAAAATGAAACCGATTTTTTTCAATCTGAACCCGATTCAGATTCTTCCATCAAACAAAATAAAAGTATTACGTTAAGAAATTCTGAAACAAATGCAGTATTAAAAGTGCTGCATTTTGCCCCCGAACAAGAGTTTTACAAACGGTTCAAAAAACAAACCAACATCGATTATATAACTACCGATTTGCTCTCTCCATTAGCCGATGTAAAAGCAGATATTTGCCATTTACCTTTTGCAGATAATACGTATGATGTTATTTTTTGCAATCACGTTTTGGAACACATTCCCGATGATACCAAGGCCATGCAGGAATTGTATCGCGTTTTAAAACCCGGTGGAATGGGCATTTTTCAAATTCCGCAAGATTTATCGAGAGCCACCACTTTTGCTGACGACAGTATTACCGACGAAAAAGAACGTGCCAAAATTTTTGGTCAATACGACCACGTTCGTGTATATGGTAGGGATTATTTTGAAAAACTACGAAGTATTGGTTTTACTGTAACCGAAGAAGACTACACTGCTAAAATTGCTCCCGAGTTAGTCGAAAAATACTGTTTAGCAAAAGGAGAAATCATTCCGGTATGCTTCAAATAATCTTGGCATAATTCGTGATAAATAATAATTTAGTATCTTTATCGTTCAGATTCAATTATCATGAAAAAAAATACACTCCTCCTACTTTGCTTACTTCTCTCCTTTTGTAGCCACTATGCTCAGGAGATGAAAGAAGTGCTCCCTCCTTTTCATATCAAAACCATTTCTTTTGTACAAAATGGTCAAAATGCGATTGCTTTGTTTCGGTTAGGTGATAGTTTCGAATTACAATTTGACGATTTGCATGGCGACGAAGAAGACTACTATTACCGAATTACGCACTGCGACTACGACTGGAAACCGTCTCAATTAACCAGAAATGAATACCTAACAGGCTTCGACGAGCAGCGCATTATCAACTACATGAACTCGTTTAATGCGTTGCAAATTTACTCGCACTACAAAGTAAGTTTTCCCAACCAATTCACGCAGTTGAAAGTAAGTGGAAACTATATGATCACTATATTAAACGATGACCGCGATGTTGTTTTTTCGCGCAAATTTATACTTTATGAGGATTTGGTTTCGGTACCAATGCAAGTAAAAAGAGCCCGTGATGTGCGTCAATTGCAATACAAACACAACATCGATTTTGCTGTCAAATCAACTACAATTACCTTCCAAAGTCCGCTGCAAAATGTGAAAGTTTTACTTTTCCAAAATGGTAAAATAAACCAAGCCATCCAAAATATCAAACCGATGTTTACCGTTGGCAATGATTTAATATATAAATACGATAGGGAAACTCAATTTTGGGGCGGCAATGAATACCTTTTCTTCGAGAATAAAAACATCAGAGCGGCCAACAACAGCATTGCCCGTGTTGATACCAATGGCGGATTATATAACTTTTATTTGTTTCCGGGCAGTCCGAGAGCCAACCAACCATACACGTATTGGCCCGACATCAATGGAAATTTTTTAGTCAATAACCTGAACTCACAAAACTACGAAATAGAGGCCGACTATGCTTGGATTTACTTTTCGCTTGATGCTCCAGCCTTTTATGAAAATAAGGACATTTACATCGTAGGCATGTTCAACAACTATGCATTGACCGAAGAAAATAAGCTTGAATACAACAGTAAAAAAGGTTTATTCGAAAAAGCCTTAATGATCAAACAAGGGTTTACCAATTACCGCTATGTTATTGCCGACAAAAACGGCAACATCGACGAGGAGAATGCCATAGACGGAAATTTTTTCCAAACCGAAAACAATTACTTTGCACTAGTTTATTACCGCGAAAATAACCAACGTTACGATAGAGTTATCGGAAAAGGCACCGCAAGTTCGTTAGACATAATCAATTAGCAATAATTTATCCTTAAAATCGCATTGCTTTTTTGATTAATTTTGTAACTTTACCAAAAGTTTCAGTATGGTTTCTCAAATTACAAGAGGCATAAAAATTTCGGTAGACACTAGTTTTGAAGGCACCTACTTCAAAAACTACAAGATTCACTACGCCTTTTCTTATGAGATTACCATCGAAAACCACAGCAAAGATTCCGTACAGTTGAACTCACGCCATTGGGAAATTTTCGACTCACTTAACAACCTCGAAATTGTGGATGGTGAAGGGGTTATCGGAAAGAAACCCGTATTGAAACCCGGCGAAAAACACACCTATAATTCGGGTTGCTTGTTGTCTTCGCCTCACGGTGCTATGCGTGGTCATTTCAACATGATTAATTTTACTACTACCAAATCGTTTAAAGTAATCGTTCCTACTTTTAAACTCAATGCCCCTTTTGCTCTAAATTAGAAGCTGATCCAGCTATCCATTCCAAGTTTTTTTCCGCTTGCCATTTTCTAAAAATAAAATGAAGCAACGGGATACAAAAAGCTTTCCGTTTCTACCTGCCTGCCGGCAGGCAGGTCTGGGCTAGGGCAATCGTTTGCATCAGAAGTTTTGTGGCATAGGTTGCCCAATTTTCAAAAAAACCTTTGTACTTTTGCTCAACATGAAACAATTCCACAACTTTCAATTGTTTAATTTTTTTAATTGTCTAATTTTCAAATCACTATTATGTTAAAAGGATTCTTCAACGTACCCAAAGCGGTCAACGAACCTGTAAAATCATACACCCCTAATTCACCAGAAAAAGCGGCAGTACTTGCTGCTTACCAAAAAATGTGGAACGAAAAAATCGATGTGCCATTGTACATTGGTGACGAAGAAATACGCACAGGCAACACACGCACCATGTCGGCACCACACGATCACCAACATATTGTTGGCACCTACCATTTGGCTGAAAAAGTACATGTTGAAAAAGCCATTTCCAACGCTTTAACATCGCGCACAGCTTGGGCCAATTTGCCATGGGAACAACGCGCAGCCATCTTCTTAAAAGCGGCCGAATTGATTGCTGGACCTTACCGCGCTCGCATCAACGCAGCTACTATGATTGCCCAATCGAAGACCATTCACCAAGCCGAAATTGACGCTGCTTGCGAGCTCATCGATTTTTTGCGTTACAATGTAGAATTCATGACACAAATTTACCAAGACCAACCGACTTCGGTTTCTGATGTGTGGAATCGTGTTGAATATCGTCCACTAGAAGGATTTGTATATGCTATTACACCTTTTAACTTTACAGCCATTGCCGCTAATTTGCCTGCTAGTGCAGCCTTAATGGGCAATACTGTAGTTTGGAAACCAAGTGATAGTCAAGTCTTTTCTGCCAAAATTATTATTGATGTATTCAAAGAAGCTGGTCTACCAAATGGTGTAATTAACGTAGTTTTTGGCGATCCAATCATGATTACCGATACGGTTTTGGCTAGCCCAGATTTTGCAGGTGTTCACTACACAGGATCGACTTTTGTATTCAAGGAAATCTGGAAAAAAATAGGTTCCAATATCCACAATTACAAAACATATCCTAGAATTGTTGGAGAAACAGGTGGAAAAGATTTTGTTATTGCGCATCCTAGTGCAAATGTTAAACAAGTAGTAGCCAATACGATTCGTGGTGCTTTTGAATTTCAAGGGCAGAAATGTTCAGCTGCATCAAGAGCGTATTTCCCAAAATCACTATGGCCTGCCATCAAAGAAGAAATGGGGAAAGAACTCGCCTCAATCAAGCAAGGTTCGCCTGAAGATTTCTCTAATTTTGTAACCGCTGTGATTCACGAAGGTTCATTTGACAAATTGGTTTCCTATATCGAAATGGCTAAACAAGATGCTGATGCCGAAATTATTTTTGGTGGAAATTACGACAAATCCGTTGGGTACTTTATCCAACCAACCGTTATTCTTACTACCAATCCAAAATACAAAACCATGGAAACCGAGCTATTCGGCCCTGTGTTAACCATTTATGTATATGAAGATGCAGCGTGGAGCGAAACATTACAACTAATTGATGCAACCTCTGAATATGCCTTAACTGGAGCCGTTTTCAGTCAAGATAGATATGCGATTACTGAGGCTACTGTGGCTTTACAAAATTCGGCTGGTAATTTCTACATTAACGACAAACCAACAGGCGCCGTAGTTGGAATGCAACCTTTTGGTGGCGCAAGAGCATCAGGAACCAATGACAAAGCAGGTTCAGCACAAAACTTGTTGCGTTGGGTGTCACCACGAACCATCAAAGAAACTTTTGTAACTCCAGAAGATTATCGTTACCCGTTTTTGGGCTAATCTCGTCGCAAATATTTTCAAAGAAGTCTGAGTATTTTACTCGGACTTTTTTTATTGGCTTGATAATTAATTTTTTGTATCTTCGAACATCAAAATTTCAACCATGAAAACAACTACTACTCTTTTACTTTTTTCATTATTTTCAATATTAGGTTTTAGTCAAGACAAAGCCTATGATTTACTGAAAAACAAAACCACAACCAACATCTTATACGACCGAGTTTTCAATCTTTCTAAAGCGAACACTCTCGACACAAAAACTATTTCAGCTACCACTTTTAACCAAGTGTATCATGAAATTCAACGTGCCGATTTTTCGCAATCGTTGCCTCAATTCGAGAAACTAAAAGAAGAAGCCCAACTAGGTAAAGCCACAAAACAAATTCCGCTTTCGATTTTAATTACTGATTTTGAGACGATTAAAAATACGGCCATTGAAAATGGGGATGTATACTCGAATAGCGAATCACACTTTGTGTTAAAACCGAATGTCAGTAACGCGTTTGAAAAACATTCCTTGAATATGATGAGTGCTTTGGTAGCCAAATCTACTTCCTCTACTTTTATTTTGAAAGAAGATTTTGTCTTCAACACCACCAACCGAATAATTGCTAGCATCGCAGTCAAAACTGAAAATTCCAATTGGAGAAAAATCAATTTCAATCAACCTTTTCAACTTTCATTGAGTGCATCTGGCAAACAAACAATTGGCTACCAAATAGCGTTTAGCAATGGTGAAGTGGTGGAACAATCTTTTGAAATAGAAATCGATAACCAACCAACAGCTGAAATCAACAAAAACAGTTTGGCTGTCGTTCCGAATGCGATCACAGCTATCACTGCAACCATTGGTTACCAAGGTTTTGGTGAAACCGCAGCTTTTTTGGGTCAAGGTGAATACGAATTATTTTTAGATACAACAACTGGTGTGTTAGACAAACCGATTTTCCTGGTTGATGGTTTTGATCCAGGCGATAGCCGTAGCGTTACCGTTATTTATCAATCATTAAACTACGGTACTGGTCAAAACTTGGCCGACGATTTGAGAGCTCAAGGTTTTGATATTGTCATTTTGAATTTTCCTGTTTACACAAGAGCCAACACAACCACTGTGGTCGACGGAGGTGTCGATTTTATCCAACGGAATGCATTTATTTTAGTCGAACTCATAAATCAAATCAACGCACAAAAAGTGGGTAATGAAGAAAAT
The DNA here is from genome assembly GCA_964485385.1 of uncultured Flavobacterium sp. Classification (GTDB taxonomy): domain Bacteria; phylum Bacteroidota; class Bacteroidia; order Flavobacteriales; family Flavobacteriaceae; genus Flavobacterium. The sequence goes on along the minus strand of CAZAJH010000001.1, from coordinate 25,264 downwards.
GTGGTAATTGGCCCGAGTATGGGTGGATTGATTTCTCGCTATGCGTTGCGTTATATGGAAATGAATAATCTTGACCATCAAACGCGATTGTACATTTCGTTTGACTCACCTCATTTGGGAGCAAATGTACCAATAGGCTTTCAACATTTGTTCAACTACATGGCCTACGGTCCGTTAGGAAATGCCCAAATCCAACCCATAGTTGATGGTTTAATTAAGAGTCCAGCCGCTCGCCAAATGTTAATAGATCACTTCGAAGGACACTTGCAAGCTGGGAGTACGTTTGAATTCAATACAGCTTCCGCCTCTTTAGTTCCGACTGGGTCACCCAACTACAGAAACGCTTTTCAAAACGAATTAAATACCATGGGATTTCCAGTAGATGTTAGAAATGTTTCTATTTCAAATGGTGCCGGTAATGGCACTTCCAATTATACACCCGATTTTGAAGTAATGAATCATACGTTCAACATTACTGCTTCGCAAAGAGCCATTATCAATTTGCGTTATACACCTGCAGCCAATCAAACCAATCAAGTAAGTCGATTTAGAGGACAGACATTCTTAATTGTCAGTTGGTTTACCATTTTTGAAAGCTTAGCCAATTCAAAAGCACCCACTTTTACAGATGGTTTAGATACAGCTCCTGGTGGCCGATTTGATATGAGTGGTTTTCAGGCTGGTTTAGGAACAGATCCTTTACTTACAGAATTCTTTGACAATTTGAACGCCGATTATTTTTGTTTCATTCCCGCTTGGAGCTCAATGGCAATATCCAACACCAATAATTTATATACACCAACCTCAACAGGAACAACTCCTTTTGTTGCTTCTTCCATTCCGACAGTCAATGAGAATCACGTTACCGTAAATGCTCAAAATTTGGCATTTATGTTGAATGAGATTTTGAATCCAGTTTTAGACACCCCAGAAACGGCCTCACTCGATAGTATTTGGATTAAAAACCCAGTAGCTAATACAGTTGAAATCAATTCATCTTACGCGATTGAAAACGCTACGATTACTTTGACCGATGTGGTTGGAAAAACGATTTTTAACATTCAGAATAAAAGCATCAACGGAACACTTGAAATTCCAATTGCCTTGTCTAAAGGAGTTTATTTGATCACCATCCAAAATGGAAGTAATAGCATTACCAAAAAATTAATTAAAGAATAGGATTTCATTTTAATAGAAAACCCCGAGCTATTGTTCGGGGTTTTCGTTTATAATGCTAGATGTACTACTTTTTTAGTTTCAAAAAACGCATCTGAAAAGTAGTCCGATAAATTGTATTGTTGGGCTTTGGGAAAATCTTTCAACTCCTCTGTCAAATCGCCTCCTTTCAAATACAATATCCCATTTTTCAACTCGTGTGTTGAAGTTTTTTTGACTTTACCTTTCACCCAAGTAACAAAATCGGGCATATTGGTAACGGCTCGACTTACCACAAAATCAAAATCTGATTTGACGTTAGCTGCTCGCATTTGTTCAGCTTTTACATTCTTCAATCCCAATTCAGAAGCCACTTCATTGACCACTTTAATTTTTTTGGCAATTACATCAATCAGGTAAAAATCAACTTCTGGAAACAAAATCGCGAGTGGAATTCCAGGAAAACCACCACCCGTTCCCACATCCATGATTCGTGCTCCTGTATTGAATTTGATTATTTTGGCAATTCCCAACGAGTGCAACACATGGCGTGTGTACAATTCATCAATATCTTTTCGTGAAATCACATTAATTTTAGCGTTCCAATCGGCATATAAAAACTGTAACTTTCTAAATTGGATTTGCTGATTATCAGTTAGATTAGGAAATTGATTTAAAATTTCATCCATAAATTGAATTTTCAACAAAAATAGTGTTTTTAGTGAATAAAAAATGACGAATATCAGCGCTAAAAAAATTAGAATGGTTACCTTTGGGCAAACTTTAGCATAAAAAAAATGAATACCACAACACCTGTCTTTTCTAAAAGCGACAACCTTAAATTTTTTAGAACCCTCAACAAACGCGTCAACGATTATTTCAAAGAAAACAATATTGATAAAACAGGAAATTGGAGACTCCACTTAAAAACCATAGTCATGTTTGCCATTTTTCTTACACCCTATTTCTTCCTTTTGGCTATGGAAATGCCTTTTTGGGTTTATTTGCTGCTGAATGTGGTGATTGGAATTGGAATGGCTGGCGTAGGAATGAATGTGATGCACGATGGCAATCATGGTGCCTATTCTAATAAGTCTTGGATCAATAAAATAATGGGCGGAAGTATTTATATTTTGGCAGGGAATGTATACAATTGGCAAGTACAGCACAATGTTTTGCATCACACCTACACCAATATTTTAGGACATGACGAAGACCTTGAAGCAGGTCGTATTTTGCGTTTTACCAAAGAAGCCAAATGGTACAAACACCACAAATTTCAACATTATTATTCTATTTTCTTGTATGGATTATTGACTTTTAATTGGGCTATTACAACTGATTTTATGCAGATGAGTCGCTACTTAAAACGAAATTTATCCTATGGTGAGTTCAAAAAACCGGTTATCCGTTGGACTACGTTGGTTATTACAAAAATCATTTACTTTTCGATGTGGATTGTCATTCCAATTCTAGTTGGGCATGTTTCATGGTGGCAAGTATTACTTGGTTTTATTGTTATGCATTATACCGCTGGTTTGATTTTGAGTGTGGTTTTTCAATTGGCACATGTGGTGCATGAAACCGAGAATCCGATTCCTAATGAAGAAGGTGAAATTGAAAACACTTGGGCTATCCATCAATTGTATACCACGGCCAATTTTGCACCTAAAAATTGGTTGGTAAATTATTACACTGGCGGATTAAATCACCAAGTTGAGCACCATCTTTTCCCGAATATTAGTCACATTCACTACAATAAAATTGCTGAATTTGTTAAGCAAACCGCTAAAGAATGTAATTTACCTTATTACGAATTCAAGACTACTCGTGAGGCCATAATTTCTCATTTTTCTCACCTAAGAGAATTAGGAAAAAAGCCACAGATGGTTTAATTTTGCTGCTTTTTAAAAGAGAAATTTGTTGCATTTATTGATACGTTCTCTTTGACATAATCTTTTAAACATCATAACCGCACAATTATGAGCCCATTATCGGACAGAATAAACAATTTATCAACCTCGCAAACCTTAGCAATGGCTGCTTTGGCTAGAGAGTTAAAAATGCAAGGCAAAGATATCATTAGCTTGAGTTTAGGCGAACCTGATTTCAATACTCCCGATTTTATTAAAGAAGCAGCCAAAAAAGCCATCGATGACAACTTCAGTACTTACACCCCAGTGGATGGTTATTTGGAATTACGTGAAGCTATTTGCCGTAAATTTAAACGCGATAACCATTTAGACTACAAACCGTCCAATATTGTCGTATCTACTGGTGCCAAACAATCGCTTTATAACATTGCACAATGCCTGATTAACGAAGGTGATGAAGTAATTCTTCCAGCTCCTTATTGGGTATCTTATTATGAAATAATCAAACTATCAGGTGGTGTTCCCGTGGAAGTTCCTACCTCAGTTGAAAGTGATTTTAAAATTACGCCCGAACAACTTGAGCAAGCAATAACCCCAAAAACTAAAATGATTTGGTACAGCTCACCTTGTAATCCGAGTGGTTCAGTATATAACCGCGATGAGTTAACGGCTCTGTCGAAAGTCTTAGAAAAATACCCTGAAATTTATGTGGTAGCCGACGAAATTTACGAACACATCAATTTTTCAGGCACTTTTTGTAGCATTGCCTCAATTCCCGGAATGTTTGACAGAACCATAACGGTAAATGGTGTTGCCAAAGCTTTTGCCATGACTGGATGGAGAATTGGTTATATAGGAGCTCCCGAATTTATTGCCAAAGCCTGTACCAAAATGCAAGGTCAGGTGACTTCTGGAGCCAACTCAATTGCTCAAAGAGCCACCATTACGGCCGTTGATGCTGACCCTAGTGTTTTGAAAGAAATGGTAGCCGCGTTTAAAAGCAGAAGAAACTTGGTAGTTGGTTTGATCAACAATATTCCAGGACTCAAACTCAATGTTCCTGAAGGCGCTTTTTATGTTTTTCCTGATGTTTCTTCCTATTTTGGAAAAACCTTAAGAGGGAAATACATTGCCAATGCAGATGATTTTTCTATGTATTTGTTATCAGAAGCCAACGTTGCAACAGTTACAGGTGATGCTTTCGGAAATCCGAATTGCATTCGACTATCATATGCAACGAGTGAAGAATTATTAACCGAAGCTTTGCGAAGAATAAAAGAAGTTTTGGCTTAATTGGGTCTACTAGCAATAACCAATACTTCACTTTTATCACTAATTCATAAAACAGTACAAAGAATATGCTTTTCAACTCATTATCCTTTGCCATTTTTTTTCCTATTGTCTTTGTTCTCTACTGGTTTGTTACCAACAAAAATTTAAAATTACAAAACATTTTATTGCTGGTATCGAGCTATTATTTTTATGCTTGTTGGGATTGGAGGTTTTTGTTTCTACTTATTTTTTCGACACTTTTAGATTATTACACGGGTATAAAAATGTCGGAAGCCGCAGACCAAAGAGGGAAAAAGTTTTGGTTTTGGTTGAGTGTGTGTATTAACTTAGGATTTCTAGGTGTTTTTAAATACTATAACTTTTTTGCACAATCTTTTGCCGATGCCGTTGCTAATTTTGGAATTGAAGTAAATCCATGGACGCTAAAAGTAATTCTACCCGTAGGTATTTCATTTTATACGTTTCACGGTTTATCTTATGTAATAGACATCTACAAAGACCGCATCAAGGCCGAGAGAGACTTCATTGAATATTCGGTTTTTGTGAGCTTTTTTCCACTACTGGTTGCTGGGCCAATCGAAAGAGCAACCCATTTGCTTCCTCAAATTCAAAGAGAAAGAGTATTCAATTATACCAGAGCCGTTGATGGTTTGAGGCAAATTCTTTGGGGTTTATTCAAAAAAATTGTAATTGCCGATCAATGCGCCGAACATGCCAATGTAATTTTTGGAAACTACCAAGACTATTCCAGTATGGGACTCATCGCTGGAGCCTTGTTCTTTTCGATTCAAATTTATTGTGATTTTTCTGGCTATTCCGATATTGCTCTAGGTACAGCTCGCCTAATGGGTATTGAGTTACTTCGCAATTTTGCTTTCCCCTATTTTTCAAGAGATATAGCTGAATTTTGGAGACGATGGCATATTTCACTCTCATCCTGGTTCAAAGATTACCTCTACATTCCGCTTGGAGGAAGCAAAGGTGGTACTTGGATAAAAGTACGAAACACATTTATTATTTTTCTTGTCAGTGGATTTTGGCACGGTGCCAACTGGACTTTTATTGTTTGGGGACTTTTGAATGCCTTATATATCATGCCCTCAATAGTACTCAACACCAACAGAAACAACCTCGAAATTGTGGCACAAGGAAAGTTATTCCCAACTTTTAAAGAGTTTATTTCTATAGTGGTCACTTTTGGTTTGGCCGTTTTTGCTTGGATTTTCTTCAGAGCTGAGAATTTGGATCATGCCATGAATTACATCTATCGCATCGCTACTTTCCCAAAATTCATAACCGAATTAAAAGTTCGTGGAGATCTAATTATACTTGTCCTACTGTTTTTAATTATCGAGTGGACTGGAAGAGAACAACAATTTGCGTTGGCCAAACTAGGTTTAAACTGGAAAAAACCGTTGCGCTATGCTTTTTATTCTGCACTAATTATTTGTTTGTTTTGGTTTGGTGGAAAAGAACAACAATTTATTTATTTTGAGTTTTAAAAGATGAAAAAATTACTATATAAAACCGCCTTCTTTACAGCTCCATTTTTTATTTTATTTTGGGTTTATTCAACGTATTCATCAAAAGAAAAAGGGGACTTATCAAGACTAGGCTATATCCCAAAGACGCTTGATTACGATTTCAATGTTCTTTTTAAAAAAGAAATTAATGAGAAGCTGAACTTTGATCTCATTTCAAAAATCGATTTAAATAAAAAAAATCATTATTCGATACTAACAGTGGGTGATTCCTTTTCCGAACAAGGAGGAATGAGCTATCAAAATGCCATTGACCCTTCACTAAAAATACTTCACTACGACCGTTTTTTACATGAGAATCCGATTGAAACAGTTGATGGACTTCTCAACGGAGATGTTTTAGATAACTTAAAAGTAGATTACATTATTTTACAATCTGTTGAACGATCATTTGTTCAAAGAGGAGTTGAGTTCAAAAACCAATCTAAGATAACTAAAAAATCAATTGAAAAATTAGTTGCTGAACACGATCAAAAATCTAAAAACCCTGAAAAAAAAGAAGATACTGAAGATAAATTTTTTAGTAAAGACATCATACTGTTTCCTTTGAATAATATTCTTTATCATTTTAAAGACAAGCCTTATGGTTCCAGAATCTACCAAGTTAATACAACCAAAAATCTATTTTCATTAAACAACAATAAACTTTTATTTTTAGACGATGATTACAGTGTCATTCCTGTAAATAACGACAGCAACAACGTAAAAAAATTAAATACCGAACTCAATATTCTAGCCAAAAAACTGAAACAAAAAGGGATTCAACTTATTGTTTTGCCTTGTCCGGATAAGTTTGATTTGTATTACGATTACATAGTTAATAAAAACGATTACACACGTCCCTTGTTTTTTGACCTTTTTCGAAGTTTAGAAAAAGACTACCTGTTTGTTGACTCTAAAAAAATATTGCAAGATAAAATCAAGAGTACAATTGATGTGTACTTTTATGATGATACACACTGGTCGCCAATTGCTACAAAATTAGTTGGTGAAGAAATAGAAAAAATGATTCAAAACAGTGCTACTTTAAAGTAAACCACGCATGTCCAAAATACTCTTGTTAGGTTCGGGTGAACTCGGAAAAGAATTTGTGATTGCAGCCCAACGAATTGGCCAAACCATTATTGCGGTTGACAGTTATGAAAATGCCCCTGCGATGCAAGTTGCAGACACTTTTGAAGTAATCAATATGCTCGATGGAAGTGAACTCGATCGCATCGTTGCCAAACACCAACCTGATTTTATTGTCCCCGAAATAGAAGCCATTCGCACGGAGCGCTTTTACGATTACGAAAAAAAAGGCATTACCGTTGTTCCATCGGCAAAAGCAGCTAACTTTACCATGAATCGGAAGGCAATACGCGATTTGGCTGCTAAAGAACTCGGATTAAAAACGGCAAACTACCGCTATGCCACCTCGGCATCAGCATTGCAAAAAGCAGTTGCAGAAGTGGGAATTCCGTGTGTGGTAAAGCCGCTTATGAGTTCGTCCGGAAAAGGGCAATCAACTATAAAATCAGCGGAAGATATCGCTAAAGCATGGGATTACGCTGTAGAAGGTTCGCGTGGCGATGTTGTTGAAGTAATTGTTGAAGCTTTTGTCGACTTCCATTCTGAAATTACATTACTAACCGTTACCCAAAACCATCTCCCAACTTTATTTTGTGCCCCAATAGGCCACCGACAAGAGCGAGGCGATTACCAAGAAAGTTGGCAACCCGCAAGAGTAACACAAAAAGACATAGCCGAAGCCCAAGAAATGGCCAGAAAAGTGACTGAAGCACTAGGTGGAGCAGGTCTTTTTGGTGTTGAATTTTTTTTAACCGACCATGGTGTTTATTTTTCTGAGTTATCGCCGCGTCCGCACGATACAGGAATGGTAACCTTGGCTGGAACTCAAAATTTTAACGAATTTGAGTTGCATCTACGTGCCATATTAAGCTTGCCTATAGCTGAAATTACGCTTGAAAAAGCTGGTGCGAGTGCCGTTATTTTAGCCGCTGAAAACTCAAATAATCCCACCTATGTCGGAATTGAAAAAGTGGCAGGTGAACCCAAAACAGATTTCCGAATTTTTGGAAAACCTTCGTCTCGCCCGTACCGTAGAATGGGAGTTGTATTAACGTACGATTCATTGGCTACTCCAATAGAGGAAATTGTAGATCGAGCCAAAAAAACAGCATGCCAAATAACTGTAAAACCATAAATATGAAAAAAATCCTATTGGTTGCTTTTCTAACTGCGAGTGTTCCATTTTTTGCTCAAAATAAAGCGCAACAAAAAACGCAAATTGTTGAAGTATCATGTGGTCAGTGTCAATTTGGAATGACAGAAAAAAAAGGGTGTGATTTGGCTGTTCGAATTGATGGGAAAAGCTATTTTGTAGAAGGTACCAAAATAGATGACCATGGCGACGCTCACGCGCACGACGGATTTTGTTCTGCTGTAAGAAAAGCCGAAGTTGTTGGCGAAGTTGTGAACAACAAATTTGTGGTTTCTTATTTCAAATTACTTCCTGCAGAGAATAAAAAATAACATGTCGCTTATACTTCAAAATATCGCTAAACACGTTCATTTAACTTCAACCGAACAAGCCTTATTTTTGTCGAAAACAACCACACATTCATTCAAAACTAAAACCATTTTGTTGAGCGCTGGCGAAATAGCCAAACAAACCTATTTTGTCAATTCAGGTGTATTAAGAAGTTTTACCATCAACGATCACATCATCGAACACGTCTTGCATTTTGCCTGCGAGGGCTGGTGGATTGGCGATATGTATAGTTACATTTCGGAAAAACCAGGCCATCTCTTTATTGAAGTCTTGGAAGAAGCAGAAGTGATTGCCATTTCCAAAGAAAATCACGAGGATTTATACCAACAAATTCCAAAACTAGAGCGCTTTTTTAGAATACTAGCTGAAAATTCGTTAGTGGCACACCAAGAACGTCTTATGGATAATTTGAGTTTGACCGCAGAGGAACGCTTTGATAAAATGTGTAAAAAATACCCCACATTGATGCAACGCGTACCGCAAAAACACATTGCTTCCTATATTGGTGTTACGCCCGAGTTTTTTAGTAAGATGAAATCAAATTGGGCTAGAAAGTAAATTTGATTCAGCATTTTGCCCTGCTACTGTTTTGGCTTTTGATTTGATTGATTACTTTTTTCATACTCTTTCGGTCGTTGATAACTGCTTCTATCTGTTTGATATTACTTTGTAAAAGAGGAATATCATTTTGCAAACAGATTAGAATGGCTTGATCTTCCTTAACTGACAGCGAATCCATAAAACTTCTTACAAATCGAATCATCTTTTTTTTTCGTCAAATTTCAGCTTGAAAGTTGAAAAACACTAATTTTTTTAGGGTAGTTAACGGGTGGAATACGACAACTACCCAATGGGTAGTGGGCGGATTTAAATGATTGTAGTATTTTTGCACGCTCATTTTCAACAAAAAACAATCGATAACGCATAATTTTTCTGTTAATGAAAAAAATCATTCTAATTCTTACACTCTTATACTTTCACTATCATTTCGGACAAAATAGACCTAATCAAAAACTGGAAAACCTGATTACGCATTACAACGATCATTTTCAGTATGAAAAATCGATTGCCCTTTTAAACAAAAAACTAGAAATCGACACCATTACTCCTTACCATCGATTTGAGCTTTACCTTTTAAAAGCCAACACCTACAAAAGACTCTTTAACTATGAAGAAGTTTTTGAAAATATTAATGAAGCCGAGAAAGAGGGTTTAAAATCGGACAAAAGGGAAAAAGTCAAAAATATTCTTCTGGCCGAAAGAGCATTTGCTTATTACGACACTCAAAATGTGGCAATGGGCGAACGACTGATTCAAGAGGTGGCAAAAAACAACTACAAAGACCTGAGTGTTGAGCAAAAAATATATGTGTTAATTATGGAAGCTACTTCGCTAATGGGAAAACATCAAATGGCAGCATCTGAAAAGAAACTTGAAGAAGCACAAAATACCGCTGAAAAGAATTGCCCGCGCGAACTTCCCCTTGTTTTGGCTAAAAAAACCGTTTTATACAACAAATTAAAATGGCGTCAAAAGCAGAACGAATCGTTTCAATTGGGTTTGTATTATGCTAAAAAGTATAAAATTTTAAAGTATGAAATGTACATGTATGAAGTAATGAAGTACATCTGCATTGAAAATAACGACAACGAAAGTCTAAAGTTTTATCAAAGAAAGTTTGATTCCTTGAACAACGCCTACAATGCTATCATTTACAACGGAAAAATCACCATTCTTGAAAAAAAATTACTAGACCAAAAACACCATCAGGAAAACAAAAGTAAACGCCAGCTGACTCTTTCGTTAATGGGTTTGATTGTTTTATTGATGATTGTGTCGATCTCCTTGTTTATGCTTTACAAAAAAAACAAAGAGCGCAGAAAATGGGTTGAAGAAGAAAACCAACGCATCCACCAGCAAATTGCTCAACTCACAGCTGAAACCAACGAAAAAGGAGAAAACAAAATTGAACTGTCTAACTACAACCTCACCGAAAGGCAAATAGAAATCATCGACCTGATCAAGCAAGGAAAAACAAATAAAGAAATAGGCCATCAACTTTACATATCCGAAAACACGGTAAAATACCATCTCAAGGTTATTTACGAGATTTTGGATATCGCCCATCGCTCCGAATTGCGCTAAATCATTTCTTAATCTACATTAAGTGCTTGCCTCGGCTTATCGCTGTAAATTTGTATCATAATAATTACTAAATTTATAACGATATGAAAAATACAGTCTTACACACAGCCAACTCTCGTGGTCATGCTAATCATGGCTGGTTGAACGCATACCATAGTTTTAGTTTTGCCAATTGGTACAATCCCGATAGAGTACAATTTGGAATGCTTCGTGTTTTGAACGACGATACAGTTGCCGCTGGAATGGGTTTCGGAACACATCCACACGACAATATGGAAATCATCACCATTCCGCTCGAAGGCGATTTGGCACACAAAGACAGTATGGGAAATGCCGCTACAATCAAAACAGGCGACGTACAAGTGATGAGTGCTGGAACCGGAATCCAACACAGTGAATTCAATCCGAATCACAATCAACACACCAAACTATTTCAAATTTGGTTGTTCCCAAAGCTTCGAAATGTAACACCTCGCTACCAACAAATTACCTTAGATGTGACCAAACAAAAAAATGATTTTGCTCAGATTCTATCACCCAATCCTGACGATGAAGGTGTTTGGATTTACCAAGATGCTTGGTTTTATTTGAGTGACTTTGATGCTGGTTTTTCTAAAAAATTAAGTCTAAAAAAAGAAGGTAACGGATTTTACATCATGAATATGGAGGGTCAAATTGAAGTAGATGGACAAAAACTAGAAAAAAGAGATGCCCTCGGCATTTGGGAAACCAATGAAATCCAGATCAAAGCAGCAACAAATGCCAAATTTTTGGTAATGGAAATTCCGATGGAGCAATAATCAGTAATCTGTGTTCAGTGTTCAGTGTTAAGTAAAAAGATAAATTATGAGTGAAGTACAATTAAAAGTCAATGATAAAAACGGTGTTTTTTATATTGATGTCGATGGCCAACACCAAGCTATGATGACCTTTGTTTTTGCTGGCGAAGACAAAATCATCATCGATCATACTGAGGTAAAACCTGGGAATGAAGGCAAAGGTTTTGGTAAAAAAATGGTAACCAAATCGGTTGAATTTGCCCGTGAAAAAGGCATTAAAATTATACCTCTTTGTCCGTTTGCGAAGAGTGTTTTTGACAAAACTCCCGAATTTAGAGATGTTTTATAATTATGGCAAATTTACTTGAAAACGATATTTTAGGAAGCATCGGCTTACAAAAATACAAATGCACCATAACTTGGCGCAATGGGCAACTGCTCATGGACGAACCTGAAGTGGTGGGTGGAAAAGACCTTGGTCCCGACCCCTATTCTACGCTATTGGCTTCTTTGGCGGGTTGTACTTTGTCAACCTTGCGCATGTACATCGATCGAAAAGGCTGGGATATTCCTGAAATTAATGTGGCTCTGAATATGACAAAAAACGAACAAGACGAATTGGAAACCATCATCTCAAGAACGATTCATTTTTCAACAACCGTTAGCCAAGAACAAAAAGAACGCTTACTTTTAATTGCTGAAAAATGTCCGGTTTCAAAAATTTTAAAAAACAAAATAACCATAAACACACAGTAATCATGGATGCAAAAGACCTAACCAAAGAGTATACCAACGGCGAAGTAACCATCGTATGGAAAAATGCCTTGTGCCAACATGCAGCCGAATGCGTGAAAAACAATCCTGATGTTTTTAAACCTAGAGAAAAACCTTGGATTAATCCAGAGAATTCGTCTACAGAAAAAATCATTGAGACCGTAAAAAAATGTCCATCTGGCGCTTTAACCTATTACATGAACTCCAAATAAATGGCGTCTTTTTCTACAACCATTTCGGCCTCAATTGAAAAAGTTTGGGAACATTTAGTTTATAAAATCGAACATCCAGAAGCCTTTGTTCCTGGAGTTAGTGATGTGATTATTTTAGATAAAAATCAAGAGTTTGTCATTCGCCAAATGACCATTACGGTAAATAATATTCCTTCAAAAGTGGTTGAAAAAATTACAGCTACGCCTTATCACGTTCGTTTTGAATTGCTTGAACATCCTACATATATGGGCTTTGTTACCAATGAAGCCTTTTGTATTTCTGAAAACGAAACCCAATTGACCTATGCCATGAATTGGTGGGACAAAGTAACCCAAAAAGCCTATGAAAACGAAGAAATAATGAAAAATGCCGTATTGAAAACCAAAAATTACATGGAGAGCAACTAATGAAACAACCGCCTAAATGGAAATTTGCACTAATGGTTTGGATGGCCATTTATCCGAGCATCACTTTGGTGCAAATACTGATTGGAAAACAACTAACTAACTTACCTTTGCCGTTGCGAACGTTAATCATGACCGGAATTTTAGTGCCGCTTATGGTCTATGTATTGCTTCCTTTATTTCGAAAATTATTAGGAAATTGGCTTAACAAATAAATAGTATGAAAAAAATTATTGCTTTTGGAGCCTCAACCAGCTCTACTTCTATCAACAAACAATTGGCAACCTATGCCGCTTCACTCTTTGATGATGCCATGGTTGAAATTTTGGACTTAAACGATTACGAATTGCCCTTATTCTCTGTAGATAAAGAAAAAGCCAACGGTATCCCTTCACTAGCGTACGATTTTTACAACAAATTGGGTACAGCCGATTGGATCATTATATCTTTTGCAGAGCACAACGGAGCGTACACCGCTGCTTTTAAAAATACTTTTGATTGGATATCACGCATCAACAGTAAAACTTTTCAAGAAAAATCAATGCTTTTGTTGGCTACTTCACCAGGTGCTCGTGGAGGAAGCTCTGTGCTTGAAATGGCCAAAAACCGTTTCCCGTACCAAGGAGGTGTAGTAAAAGGAAGCTTTTCATTGCCTAGTTTTACGGACAATTTTAAAGACGGAAAAATCAGCAACCAACAATTAGACGCTGACTTGCGTTCGTTGATTCAATCGATAGAACTATAATAAAAAAGCCCTCGTTTAAAGGGCTCTTTTTTTATTTAAAGGTTTTATTGTCAAATCGATTAACGTCAATTATTTTTTCTTCATCCAAATCGAATGAAATCGAAACGCTGTCGCCAACAACCGTAATCGGTAACTCGGCAGAAACCTGAGAAGAACCTACAAATATATTCGGGTAATCTTTCACCATAAAATAATAAAAGCTATTGCCGTTCTTGATATCACTTTGAATTCTTGTAATAACCGAATGGAGTTCTTTTTTTGATTCCGAACTAGCTGAATTGATTTTGCTTCCAGTTGAATTAAATGCACTCTTAAATGACGTGAGTGCTTCGCGCATCGAATTACCAACTCCTACAATTGTATAGTCACTGATGGCCACCATAGCGTACATCTTCACCAGTCCGCCGTCGTCTTTTAATGTCATAACATAGGTTGGAATGTTATTGATGTTGTAAGGAATGGGCAACGAAGCTTTATAACCTTTTTCTTGAACCTTCCCTTGAGCTGAACTTTGTGCGGCAAATTCGGTAGCACCACTTTGTTTGTAAAAAGTAGAGGCTTTGGTGCGTGTATCAACCAAAACAAAACCAACTGCGCTTTCGTCGCTGCCTACAGAAGTCAATCCAGTGTACCAATACGAACGATCGTTTTTTCCGTAAACCAAAGTAAGTCCTTCGGTAATTTGTAATTTATCTTGATTCGAAAAATTCCAATATCCTTTGATGTATTCACCCCAGTCATTCAATTGTTTTTCTATAAACTCGGCTGGCTGAATTCGATCTACCCAGCTCGGTGAATTTTCAATCGAATAGTGTTGAATAGCTCCTGTTTGAGCATTTACAACTAAAATTCCATCGGTATCTTCACCTGAAAAACCAACTTTCTTATGGTAAGTCGAAATGACCCAAAACGGATTTCCTTTTTCATCAATCTCAAAAGTAAAATCGGCTAAACCACAAGTAGTGTATCCACTAAAATAAACATGTCTATGAATATTACTTTGAAAATAGGCGCTGGGCTGATACTTGATCTTTACTGGATTGCCATTGATGGTTTGAACCAGTTTTACATCGCGTTCATTGGTGGCGGAAACCATAACGTAACCCGGAGTTCCTTCTTGATTGTTGATCCATTTAAAAAAACCCGAATGCAGCAAAGGAGCAATCCAATACAATTCGTTGTTTACCTTTTGAATTGAAAACTTTCCTAATTCTATTTGACTTCCCAAAGCAGGCTGAGAGCCTATCACTTTTTCTCCTAACAGATAAGCCAGACTTTGGTCTACAACTCTAATTTTATCCACTGAAATGGGTGCAATATGAGTTGAAATTTTGGCACCATTTTCAACTTTCCCTATCAACTTTTGGTAGCTTGACGCATGAAAAATGGACGCCGACGTAAAAAAAGGCACGACTGTTAGGTACAAAACAAGCAATCCCATACAAATTGACAAGACCTTGCTAGGTCGAGAACTCAAGATAAATTTCTTGCCCGATTGATCCACTTTGATACCCAGTGAAAAAATAAAGTACAAGAAAAACAAGACTAATAAAATTATTCCCAATTCATAAAATCCAAAACTAAGGACCGGAAGATTGAAATAGAACAACAAGAACCCAACAATAAGAACAAAAATGAGGAGTGACGTTTTTTTCATAAGTGAGATTTTATGCCTTATACGTCGTCATACTACCCAAAAGTTACAATTATTGTTGATTATTCCTTTATACAGATACATTTAAAATTAGTATTTTTGTTGCTTTAATTACCACAATTAGTAACGTAAGCCGAAGCACAACTTCACTTTGGAGCGCAACGGCAAAAATTTGAAACTAACATTATGAAAGCATACGTTTTTCCGGGTCAAGGAGCTCAATTTACAGGAATGGGAAAAGAGTTGTACGAAAACTCGCCTCTGGCCAAAGAACTTTTTGAAAAAGCCAACAGTATTTTGGGTTTTCGAATTACCGATATTATGTTTGAAGGCAGTGCCGAAGAGCTGAAAGAAACCAAAGTAACGCAACCCGCCGTTTTTTTACATTCGGTAATTTTAGCCAAAACGTTAGACAATTTCCAACCTGATATGGTTGCTGGGCACTCCTTGGGCGAATTTTCAGCTTTGGTTGCCAACGGTGCTTTGAGCTTTGAAGACGGATTAAAGTTGGTCTCTCAACGTGCCATGGCCATGCAAAAAGCGTGTGAAATTACTCCTTCCACCATGGCGGCAGTATTGAATTTAGACGACAAAATTGTAGAAGATATTTGCGCCAGTATCGATGGCGTTGTAGTAGCTGCCAATTACAATTGTCCGGGACAATTAGTGATTTCTGGCGAATACAAAGCCGTAGAATTAGCCTGCGAAAAAATGAAAGAAGCAGGAGCCAAAAGGGCCTTAATTTTGCCTGTGGGCGGTGCATTTCATTCTCCGATGATGGAGCCGGCTCGCGAAGAATTGGCCGCAGCTATTGAGGCAACGACTTTTTCTAAACCCATTTGTCCGGTGTACCAAAATGTAACTGCAACTGCGGTTTCTGATCCGAATGAAATCAAAAAGAACCTCATCATTCAATTGACAGCTCCAGTTAAATGGACGCAATCGGTGCAACAAATGATCAAAGACGGTGCTACTAGTTTTACCGAAGTGGGTCCAGGAAAGGTGTTGGTTGGGCTCGTGAATAAAATTGACAAAGACGTAGAGACCATCTCAGCTTAAAGAAGTATACATTTCGTTCAACAATGCATATCCTCATGAGCTCTGGTTGATGAGGATTTTTACTACTAAATAAATGAGGGAAATCGTTGAATTAATTCGTTCGTTTGAAGCCGCAAAAGTAATCGCTCCCGAAATTGATTATTCCAAATACGTCGCTTTGGATTTATCGGCTGCGAATACCGAATTGGCTTCTTTACCTTTAAATAGTGCTCACGACTACCAAGTTTACATCCAAAATCATTTGGATAAAAACAAGGCTACAATTGCTTATGGCGGTTATTTGGAACGGCGAAATCTGTACAAAAGAAGTGCTGTTTTCAAGGATGAAACTACCGATGAGCGCGATATTCATATTGGTTTGGATTTATGGATTAACGAACAAGCTCCTATTTATGCTGCGTTAGAGGGTACTATTCATAGTTTTCAAAATAATGAAGCTTTGGGCGATTACGGCCCGACCATCATCTTAAAACATCAATGGGAAAATTATATATTTTATACTTTGTATGGGCACTTAAGTTTAGCTAGTTTAAACGGTAAAAAAGTAGACGATGTTGTTCACCAAGGGCAACAAATCGCCTGGTTGGGTTTGCCGCCTGTAAATGGTGATTATGCACCACATCTGCATTTTCAAATTATTATCGATATGCAAAATAAAAAAGGTGATTACCCCGGAGTTTGTAATGAAAAAGACTTGGCTTTTTTTACTGAAAATTGTCCTGATCCCAATTTGTTATTGAAAATTGGCATTTAATTTGTAACTTTAATTTCCGTAATTCAAAAAACTACTACCATGAAAAAAATAATTGTTCTATTAGCATTAGCTACCATTGGTATTTCTTGCAAGGATGAAACCAAAGAAAAAGTAAAAGAAGCTACTCAAGCCGTAACCAAAGACGTTAAAGAAGCTGTTGATTCGACAGCTGTAAAAGCCAAAAAAATAATCGACTCATCCCAAGTAAAAGAAAAAGCCAAAGAAGTAATTGCCAAAGGAGCCGAAAAAGTTGGAGAAGGCGCCAAAAAGGTCCAAGAAGCTGTATCAAAATAAATTGTACCAAGTTCCATAAAAAAATGGAACTTTTTTATTTTTTGGCATTGGGTTTGTATTGTTCTATTCAGTATTAACCTTTTATAACTTTTTAAAATGAAAAAAACAATTTTAGCCGTAGCTTTTATGGCTGTTGCAATGGTGTCTTGTGGAGATAAAACCAAAGACAAAGTAGAAGGCGCTGCGGATGCGGTAGCTACAGAAGTTGAAGCCACTACTGAGCAAGTAGGTGATGCTATTGATTCTACAGTTACAGAAGTAGCGGACGAAGCCAAAGAAGCCGTTGAAACAGGTGCCGAAAAAGCAGAAGAAACGGCAAAAGAAGTGAAAGACGCTGTGAAAAAATAAGCGTAAAATCTTTTAAAAAGAAAACCCAAACTTTGACGAGTTTGGGTTTTTAGTTGGTTCTTAGTTGCGTATTTTTTGCTCCCAATGCCAAGCGCTCAGTAAAGCTTCTTCTAAACTCGATGCGGCTTTCCAACCTAATACCGAATTGGCCTTATTGGTATTGGCATATGCCTCAACAACATCTCCTTCTCTTCGCCCTACAATTTGGTAGTTCAATTGTTTTCCGGATACTTTTTCGAAAGCTGTAATGACTTCCAAAACCGAACTTCCCGTTCCAGTTCCGAGATTAAAGGTTTCCACTTTGTCCCGATTTTGTTTATTGAGTAAACGCTGTAAAGCCACCACATGTGCTTTGGCTAAATCAACCACATGAATATAATCACGGATGGCCGTTCCATCGGGTGTGGGATAATCGTTCCCAAAAACCGATAATTTTTCGCGCAAACCCATCGCCGTTTGTGTAATAAAAGGAACTAAATTTTGAGGAACTCCCAATGGTAATTCGCCGATTTCAGCCGAAGGATGTGCTCCAATCGGATTGAAATAGCGCAACAAAATCGAATTAATATTCGTTACTTTCGCAACATCAGTAATGATTTCTTCACCTATCTGCTTGGTGTTTCCATAAGGCGACATTGCAGGTTGCACTGAGGCATCTTCGGTAATCGGCATCTTTTCGGCTTGACCGTAAACCGTACATGATGAGCTAAAGATAAAATTAGCGTTCGGTAATTCTTTTAACTCTTGCAAAAGATACACCAAGGTATTGATGTTGTTTTCGTAGTACAATAGCGGATTTTCAACACTTTCTCCAACAGCTTTCGATGCTGCAAAATGGATCACACCTTGAATATCGGAATATTTTTTGAAAAAACTTTGAACGGCAGCTTTGTCGCGTAAGTCCATTTTTTCGAAGATGGGTTTTTTGCCTGTGATTTTTGCAATGCCATCTAAAACACTTTCCGATGAATTGGATAAATTGTCAATGGCTACCACCTCAAAACCTTCATTTTGCAATTCAACTACAGTATGCGAACCTATAAAACCTAAACCGCCTGTAACTACTATTTTCATTTTTTTTAGCTAAAAGCTAACAGCTAACAGCTAACAGCTAAAAACTGCAAGCTAAAACTGAAAACTAATTAAACATATTCTAAAACACTATCAGTAATGAACTTAATCTGCTCATCATCCAACTCAGTATGCATGGGCAAGGCTATTACTTCTTTACACAATTGATTCGTTACAGGAAAATCTTCTTCTTTGTAACGTGCATCAGCATACGCCTTTTGACTGTGTAACGGAATAGGATAATAAATCGCGCACGGAATTCCTTTTTCTTGTAAATGTGCTAACAACCCATCGCGTTTGCCATTCAAAATGCGAATCACGTATTGATGAAACACATGGCAATCACAACTTTCACAAATCGTTGGTGCCCAAATATTTGGACTCACACTTAATAATTGCGAATATTTTCTGGCTGCCTCTTGTCGTGCTTTGTTATAAGTATCCAAATGCGGCAATTTGGCTTTCAAAACACCTGCTTGTATACTGTCTAAACGCGAGTTCACTCCTACTACATCGTGATGGTAACGCTCGTACATACCATGATTGGCAATGCCTCTAATTGTATGCGCCAAGGCATCATCATTGGTAAAAATCGCCCCACCATCGCCGTAACAACCTAAATTCTTAGAAGGGAAAAACGAAGTTGCTCCCACATGACCAATCGTTCCTACTTTGGTTTTCGTACCGTCTTTCGAGGTATAATCAGCGCCAATCGCTTGTGCATTGTCTTCTATTACATACAAATTGTGCTCACGGGCAATTTCCATAATCGCATCCATATTGGCCGCACGACCAAACAAATGAACGGGTACAATCGCTTTTGTTTTGGGAGTAATCGCTTTACGAATACCGTCCAACGAAATATTCATATTGTTCATATCCACATCCACCAAAACGGGAGTCAATTGAAGTAAAGCAATTACTTCTACTGTGGCAGCAAAGGTAAAATCAGCAGTAATGACTTCATCACCGGGCTTCAAATTCAAACCCATCATGGCAATTTGCAACGCATCGGTTCCATTGGCACACGGAATCACGTGTTTTACCCCCAAATAATCTTCTAAATCTTTTTGAAATTGATGAACCAAAGGTCCGTTTATATAAGTATTGGTATCTAAAACTTCTTGAATCGACGCATTGACCTCGTCTTTTATTTTTTCGTATTGACTTTTTAAGTCAACCATTTGCAGTTTTTTCATCGTGTAAAAATTGGAAGTACAAAAGTATACATTTTTCTGTTTATTTTGAAGCGAATGGCTTGGGCATTTTTTGTAATCCCTATTCCTGCTTTTCGCTCTACTTTGGTGCCGCTACAACCTGCCTACCGGCAGGCAGGTCAGGGCTAAAAAAGAAACGTCTTTTGTAAAAATTAGAATTCCAAAATAAATTTCCATTTAAAATCTGTTTCATCTGTGGCAAAAAAACTTAATTTAGCCACACAAACCAACCCGAATGCTTTTTCTATACAATTTAATCGTCTTATTTGCGGCTCAAATACTGAAAATACTGGCACTTTTCAGTCCCAAAATGAAGCTATTTGTCCACGGACGAAAAGACGTTTTTCCTACTTTAAAAAACAAAATCGCTCCCAACGACAAAACGATTTGGTTTCACGCCGCTTCTTTGGGCGAGTTCGAACAAGGTTTGCCTGTAATGGAGGAAATAAAACACCATTTCCCCAATCACAAAATCATCGTGACTTTCTTTTCGCCTTCGGGTTATGAAGTGCGCAAAAATAATTCGGTTGCTGATGTTACGGTTTATCTGCCTTTAGACACAAAATCAAATGCACAGCAATTCATCGAATTAGTTCATCCCGAATTGGTTTTCTTCATCAAATACGAATACTGGCCCAACTATTTGAACGAACTGAAAAAACAAAGCACCAAAACCTATTTGATTTCTGGAATTTTTCGTCAAAATCAAGCCTTTTTCAAATGGTATGGCGGATTTTACCGAAATGCACTACAAACATTTGATTGCTTTTTTGTACAAAATGATACTTCCAAAAAGCTAGTTCAGCGGCTGGGTTTTACCAACGTAAAAGTTTCTGGTGACACCCGCTTTGATCGCGTAGTTTCCATTTTGGAGCGCGATAATTCACTGGATTTTATTGAACAATTTAAAGACGATAAAACCACTATCGTTATAGGAAGTTCTTGGCCCAAAGACGAACATGTATTAGTGAATTACATCAACAATTCATCGGATACTGTGAAGTTTATCATTGCTCCACACAACATCAAATCGGAACAAATTGCCAATCTCAAACTTCAAATCTCAAAAGCAACCGTTTTGTTTTCTGAAAAAGAGAATAAAAACCTCTCCGAATTTCAGGTTTTCATCATCGATACCATTGGCATTTTGACCAAAATTTATTCGTATGCTGACATCGCTTATGTTGGTGGCGGATTCGGAAATCCGGGTGTGCACAATATTTTAGAACCGGCTACTTTTGGTGTTCCCATTGTGGTTGGACCCAATTATTCACATTTTGCAGAAGCAACAGCCTTAGTTAATATGAATGGTTGTATCACTATAAAAGATCAAAATCAATTGAACGAAGCCTTTGATTTGCTTATCCATAACGAAGATGAACGTGTTGAAAAAGGCCACATTTGTTCCTCTTTTGTTCAAATGAATAAAGGTGCAACAGCGGTAATTATGAGACATATTCTTAATGAAAACCTAAATTAAATTCTGTAAAAAAGTAAAATTGTAAATTGCCAATCATTTTATAAACAACGAATACAAAATCAAAATAATCTTGAAATCTAACTTTCTTATAATCTAAAAAATGAAATACATCAAACTACTTCTACTACTATTTATAATTCAAACCCAAGCCCAGCAAGGCGGCATGTGGATTCCATCGCTCTTAAAAGGAATGAACGAAACCGAAATGAAAAACTTGGGTATGAAAATTACGGCAGAGCAAATTTATTCGGTTAATAAATCGAGTTTGAAAGATGCCGTACCGCAATTTGATGGTGGTTGTACCGCTGAAGTGATTTCAGACAAAGGTTTAATTCTGACCAATCACCACTGCGGATTTGATGCGATTCAAAACCATTCTACAGTGGAGCACGACTACTTGCGCGATGGTTTTTGGGCTTACAAAATGGAAGACGAACTCTTGAACAAAGACATGGTGGTTACGTTTGTTGTTCGTATTGAAGACGTCACTTCAAAAGTTTTGGAAGGTGTAAACGGTCTTTCCACTGAGGCTGAAAAGCAAAAAAAAATCCAAGAAAATATAGGCGCTTTAAGCAATTCCCTTCCCAAAGAATCGTGGCAAGAAAATAAAATTAGAACGTTTTACGACGGCAATCAGTATATTTTGTTTGTCACAGAAACTTTCAAAGACATCCGTCTGGTTGGAGCGCCACCCAGCTCGATTGGCAAATTTGGCTCGGATACCGATAACTGGGTTTGGCCTCGTCATACAGGTGATTTTTCGTTGTTCCGAATTTACGCCGACAAAAACAATCGCCCAGCTCCGTATTCACCAGACAATGTTCCTTACAAACCCAAACATTTTTTCCCGATTTCAATCTCTGGAATCAAAGAAAATGATTTCACCATGGTCATGGGTTATCCTGGACGAACACAAGAATATTTACCTTCTGTGGCGGTCGAACAAATTGTAAACACATTAAATCCGGCTAAAATTGAAGTTCGCGATGCTGCTTTGAAGGTGCAAGACCGTTTTATGCGGAAAGATCAAGCGATTAAAATTCAGTACGCTTCCAAATATGCTAGTGTGGCCAATTACTGGAAAAAATGGATTGGCGAAACCAAAGGATTAAAGAAATCAAACGCTGTAGGTGTGAAACAAAAATTTGAAAAAGATTTTCAAGAAAAAGTAAGCAAAGCAGGTAAGCAAAGCGAATACGGAAACTTGTTGGCCGATTTTCAAAAAAACTACACCGAAATTAAAGACTATGCCTTAGCCAGAGATTATTTTACAGAAGTAGCTTTGCGCAACACCGAAATTTTATCGGTAGGTTACAAATTGTATCAATTAGAACAAATTCTGAACTCAAAAGGCGAACAAGCTTTTAACGATCGCAAAAAGAACCTTTCTGACGGAATTGGCGATTTTTATAAAGACTACAACGCCGAAGTGGATAAAAATGTATTTGAACAATTGATTGCAATTTATGTGGCTAAATCGCCCAAACAGTTTTTGCCCAATTCGCTCAACAATAGCAACGCCTCACAACTTACGACTGAGGTTTTTGGATCTTCAAAACTAACCTCTTTGGCCAGTTTCCGCGAATTATTAGAAGGTGATTCTAAAACCGTAATGGACAAAATAAACAACGATAAAGGCTATCAGGTAATCAAGACTATGGCCGATGCCTATACTAAAAATGTAGCGCCCAAATACGATGAGTTGAACTTGAAAAATATAGCGCTTCAACGTACGTACATGAAAGCCATATTGGAACTCAGCCCAAAATCAGCCCGAATTTTCCCAGACGCCAACAGCACTTTGCGAGTAACTTACGGAAAAGTAAAAGGCTACAAACCCAATGATGCCGTGTATTATGAACCGTTTACTACCTTAGATGGCGTAATGGAAAAGTACATTCCGGGTGATTACGAGTTTGATGTTCCGCAAAAATTAATCGACTTATACAATACCAAAGACTATGGTCAATACGGTGTAAAAGGGAAGATGCCTGTTTGTTTTATCGCCACTAATCATACCACAGGAGGAAATTCGGGTAGCCCAGCCCTGGATGCCAATGGCAATTTAATTGGCCTGAATTTTGATAGGGTTTGGGAAGGAACTATGAGTGATATTTACTATTCACCCGATATTTGCAGAAACATCATGGTTGATGCTCGATACATATTATTTGTTATTGATAAATACGCTGGAGCTAAGAACATTATCAATGAATTAAAAATTATTTCCCAAACAAAAAAGAAATAATTTCTTTGTTTTTAAACTTTGGCACAGTGTTTGATAACTAATTTTGCGGAATTCAAAGAGAAAAATTTCAAAAAAAGTTAAATAAAAGTTTTTCTGATTAAAAAAATTTATATCTTTGCTCCGAATTAATAATTAACCTTTTATATTTAATTAAGATGAAAAAAGTATTTTTAAGTTTAGCAATCGTTGCTGCATTAACTGTAGTATCTTGTAAACAAGCTGAGGCTGAAGCTACTGAGGCTGTTGATTCAGTTGCAACTGAAGTTGTTGAAGAGGCTCCTGCTGTAGTTGATTCTACTGCTACTGATTCTACTGCTGCTCCTGCTACAGAAGAAGCTGCTCCTGCTGCTGACGCTGCTGCTCCAGCTGAGAAAAAATAATTAGAAATTTAATTTCTATTATGAAGTCCTTCACGATAGTGAGGGACTTTTTCTTTTGATCAATCTGGAAAAACAAATGCTTGATTCGAAAAATCCAAAAATTCTGAACTTGGAACGTGCTTTAACACTTCATCAATTCCTTTTTGCAACAGTAAAAGCGTCGTGTATTTTCGACTTGTAGCCAGTTCTTTTTCATTTAAAATAATCTTGAAATACAACTTCCCACTCGATGTTTTAAACTTCATAAAGTAAATTTTATCTATATTGCACTTCAATTCTTCTATCGCCTCTTCGCATTCAAAACGCAATTCATAATCAACACTGGTAAATACTACCCTTCCTTTTCTCGAATTGTATTCGAATTTATAATACCCGTTCTGACGTTGACTGATGACAAAAGTTCCCATTTCAAAAAAGTAAGTTCAAAAAAAAAGCTTCATCCGAAGGACAAAGCTTACTGTACTCAAGGCGGGACTTGAACCCGCACGAACTAAACGTTCACTGGATTTTAAGTCCAGCGTGTCTACCAATTCCACCACTCGAGCATCTGCTTTTGCATTGAATACAATTCAATACTCGAGCACTATTAGGTAATTGAGCGAAAAACGGGGTTCGAACCCGCGACCTCAACCTTGGCAAGGTTGCGCTCTACCAACTGAGCTATTTTCGCATTTTTTTATGTAAGAGCGTCAATACTTATCTTGTATTGCGGATGCAAATGTAATATTAAAAATGAATTATACAAAGGTTTTTTTAAAAAAATAAAGTCTATTTTTTAACTAACTGAAAACCTTTTCTTTACTTTTTCTGTAACATTCGTTTTATTTCATTCAATTTCATCAAGGCTTCAACTGGCGTCAACGTATTAATATCCAAATGCAATATTTCTTCTTTGATTTCTTCCAACAAAGGATCATCCAAGTTAAAAATACTCAACTGCATTTCGTCTTTCATCGATTTAACTCCCAAAAGCTCTTCCCCAGAGTGGTTTTTTTCTAATTTTTTTAGCAATTTTTGGGCTCTTTGTATCACAATTTGAGGCATTCCAGCCATTTTGGCCACATGAATTCCGAAACTATGCGCGCTTCCTCCTTTGACTAATTTGCGAATAAACAACACATTATCCTTCAGTTCTTTGACTGATACATTATAGTTTTGAATGCGTTCAAATTGCTCCGACATCTCGTTTAACTCGTGGTAATGGGTCGCAAAAAGCGTCTTGGGTCGCGCTGGATTTTCGTGTAAAAACTCAGATATAGCCCAAGCAATCGAAATCCCATCG